>CAYSBM010000155.1:0-3784 GCA_964429095.1 uncultured Solibacteraceae bacterium
AATTTACCCCGCTAGAAGAAAGTATAACCGAAGCCGTAAATGCCTATCATCTGTTGGCTCAGGCGCGCCAGATGCAAGCCAGTGTCGAACTGGCGGCGGCTTACCGCACCCGAACGGCCGCCGTGGGCGAAAACGACGGCGCGCAGGTGATCTTTACCACCGGCTCTACGGGATTGCCGAAAGCCGCGCTGCTCAGTCACCGCAATATCACCAGCCAGAACATGAGCTTGGGCGCCGCCGGAGAGTTCAGCGAATCGACACGCATGCTTGACAACTTGCCGCCCTCGCATGTCGGGGGCCAGTCTGAGATCCTGATGACCACCTTGTTCTGGGGGGGAACGGCTGTCATACTCCACGTTTTCGATCCCGCCAAATCGCTCCAGGCCATACAGGACTACAAAGTGAACAAGCTAGGCCAAGTTCCTGCCATGTACAACCTGGAGTGGCGCCTGGCAGGCTACGGCGGCTACGATCTCAGCAGCCTGGAAATCGCTGTTTACGGAGGCCAGCAAGCTCCGCGTCCCTTCTTGGAAAAGCTCGCGCAGATGGCGCCGCGCTTTGGCACTGGACTGGGGCTCACCGAAGCCGCAGGCTTTTGCACCTACACGCGCATGAGTTCCGTCGTGGATGAAATTGACGGCACGCTGGGCTATGCCATGCCCATTTATCCGCTTTCGATCCGCGAACCGATGACCGAGTCGGGCGCCGCCGGAAAGCAGTTGCCGGCAGGCGAAACCGGGCATGTCTGTTTCCGGGGGCCCCAGACTTTTCTGGGTTATATCAACGATCCGCAGGCTACTTCGCGCGCGATTTCCCGTGACGGCTTTCTTTACACGGGTGATCTCGGCTATGTCACCGCCCGCGGCTTGCACCTGGCGGGACGCGCCCGGTGGACCATCAAGCCGGCCGGCTATCAAGTCTTTCCGGGACAGGTGGAGAATCATTTCTGTGCTTTGGAGGAAAAAGTAGCCGCCTGCGGGGTAGTGGGCGCCGAGCACTCGGTGTTTTCCGAGGTGGTAATGGCCTTCGTCGAAAAGAAGCCTGGCGCCTCCCTGGATGTCCCGGAATTACGCCGGCACGCGCGCCGGTTGCCTTCCTATATGCGCCCGATGCATTATGTGCTGCTTGAGCCGGGTCATTTGCCGCTCAACCGGGTGGCCAAGACCGATTACTTGCGGTTGTCCGAGATGGCCAAGCAAGAAGTGGCACGTTTACGCGCGCTGCGCCGCTGGGACAACTAGCGCGCCTTTGGGTCCCTTTGCGCCAGCCGGTACACCTCGCGTTTGCCCAGGCCCAGGCGGCGGGCCACGTTCTTAATAGCGTCCATACGCGGCACGCCCTGGGCGACGAGGCGGGCGACTTGTTCGCCTGCATCGCCGCTGTCTACCGTCTGGGGCTCACTGCGGCCCACCAGCAGCGTGATCTCGCCCTTGATTCGCTCTCTTCGTTCCAGGATGGCGCGGATCTCAGCGGCCGTGCCGCGCAGAAACTCCTCATGCACTTTAGTAAGTTCCCGCGCCAGAACCAACGGCCGCGGACCCAAGACGCTGGCTATGTCGTCCAACGACTCCAAGATGCGGTGCGGGGCCTCGTAGAAAACCAGCGTCGCCGGGCAGGAGTTCAGCGATTCCAGCGTTCTCCGGCGCGCGGCACTCTTGGCTGGTAGAAACCCGGCGAACAAGAACACATCGGTAGGAAGCCCCGATGCCGCGAGCGCGCACAACAATGCCGAGGCTCCCGGAACTGGCTCCAGGCGCACCCCGGCAGCAATGGCCGCCGTCACTATGCGGTAACCGGGATCGGAAACCAGCGGTGTGCCCGCATCGCTGACCAACGCGACACTTTCACCCGCCAGCAACCGCTCCACTATCTCCGGCGCCCGCGCCGCTTCGTTGTGCTCGTGGTAACTGACCAGGCGCGCCCGTATGCCGTAATGGTCCAACAATTTCCGCGTCTGGCGGGTATCCTCGCACGCG
This sequence comes from uncultured Solibacteraceae bacterium, assembly GCA_964429095.1. Taxonomy (GTDB): domain Bacteria; phylum Acidobacteriota; class Terriglobia; order Bryobacterales; family Bryobacteraceae; genus JAJFUV01. The sequence goes on from CAYSBM010000155.1 coordinate 1,977, forward strand.
ACCAGACTCACCTGACCGAGCACGCGCACGGCCCGGTAGGTCATGTCTTCCAGGTTCCCGATAGGGGTAGAAACGATGTAAAGGACACCGGACATCTCTGGCCAGTATGCAACAGACGGCGCCTCAGCGTTGTATCTGGACCAGCTTGTCCGGCGCTCCGGCCCGTTCCGGGAGCGTGAAGAGCCGGCGGGCGGCTGTTTCCACCAGAGGGAGCAAACGCCTCACCCAGCGCCCGTGGACCAGCAGACTGCCCACCACCAGGGCGGGATGCGGGATGGCGATGGTGCAGCGTGAACAGATATCCACATCGCCGGCGCGGCCCTGCGCGTGCAACCGCCGCATCTCCTGCATAGCCCGGGAATTCCACATTGCTTCCAGGCTCTGTTCGCCCACCCGGCCGACGGGCTTGCCGCCCAGCATGTAGCTTTGGCAACAAGCATACACGTCGCCGTTGTGCTTCACGTACATGGGCCCCCGCCACAGATAGTGACAGGGCCGCCCGGCGCCCGCGGGCGGCCGCACCAGCCCGGCGCGGAGCAAGTTGGTCTCGTCTTCTTTAACGCGCACCAGGGCCACTCCTGGCACGGCGCGCCAGAAGCGCCGGAAGGCGTCCACCTCGCCGGCGTTGCCTTCCAGCCTGACCATCTGCACTACGATCTGAATCTTGGCGCCTCGTTCGCGCTTCATTCGCGCGAAGCGTACGAAATTGTCGCGCACGGCTTCAAAGCGCGCCCCTTTGCGGTAGTATTCGAAAGTCTCCTTGGTGGCCCCATCAAAACTCAACGTAATATGTTCCAGGCCTGAGGAAAGAATCCGTTCTGCCAGCTCGCTGGTGAGCAACGTCCCGTTCGTGGACAGTAACGTCGAGACGCCGCGCCGCCGGCAATGCTCTATCCGCTCGAAAATTTTCGCATCCAGGAATGGCTCGCCCAGCCCGATCAGCATCATGTGCTCGGCCGTCGAGGCGCTTTCCTCCACCAGCCGCTCAAATACGGCATCGTCCATGTCTTGCTTGGGCTGCGGCAGTGTCTCGCGAGGGCACATAGGGCAATAAAGATTGCATTTGGCCGTGGTCTCGACGATGTACTCGACCGGCAGAGCGGCTAACCGCGCTTGGCGGCGCGCATAGCCCCACAGCAGCTTGGCGCGATTCCATGCCCGCATGGCGTATGCTTTCATTGTAACGGCATGCAGGCAAGAGCCCGCCTCCTAAACACCGCCCCTCCCCCGCGATCAGCGCATTATGTGCTCTACTGGCTGCAAGCCAACCGCCGCGTTGAATCCAACCACGCGCTGGCCGCCGCCGTCCACTTGGCCAACCATCTTGGTCTGCCCGTGCTGTGCTACGAGATGCTCACCTACCGCTATCCATACGCCAGCGACCGTTTCCATACCTTCATTCTCGAAGGAGTGGCGGAAACCGCCCGCCGTATGCGCGCTGCGGGCATCGGCTACTGGTTCTATCTCCGGCGCAGCCAAGAGGAACCGGACGACATCCCGCGCGAGTTGGCCCGTCATGCAGCGGCCATTGTGACCGATGATTTTCCCACCTTTCTCGCGGCCCGCCACAACGCGTCCCTGCCAGAGACCTTCGATATCCCGTATCACGCCGTGGATTCCAGTTGCATCGTTCCGATGCACTGTTTCACCGGAAGGGAGTACGCGGCTTATACTATCCGCCCCAAGATCAAGCGCCTGCTGGCGGAATACCTGGTCGAGGCGGCGCCAGGCGGTGTTGACCGCCGTTTCACTCTGCCGCCGCCAGCCTGGCATTTGGATGTGGATGCCGAAAGCATCCCCCGCCTGGT
>CAYSBM010000155.1:3794-6048 GCA_964429095.1 uncultured Solibacteraceae bacterium
GGTTCCACCTTCGGCCGATATCCGGGGCGGCCGCCTCGCGGCCGAAAAACAACTCCGCCATTTTCTCCAATATGGCTTGCGCTGTTACGCGCTCGATCACAACCAGCCGTCGGAGCGAGCCACCAGCGGCCTCAGCCCCTACCTCCACTTTGGTTTTCTTTCCTCGCTGGAAACCGCGCTAGCCGTGCGCCGTCAGGCCGAACGGCGCCAATGGATCGCCGAAGAGTTTCTCGAACAGTTGATTGTGAGGCGTGAACTGGCTTTCAACTTCGCCCGCTTCATGCGTTGGCCTCCTTCGCTGGAGGATCTGCCAGAATGGGCGCAGAAAACGCTTGCCAAACACGCTGGCGATCCGCGAAATCACATCTATACGCGCGAGCAATTTGAGCGCGCCGCCACTCACGACGCTCTGTGGAACGCCTGCCAGCAGGAACTGCTGCTGCGCGGCGTCATTCACGGTTACTACCGCATGTACTGGGGCAAGAAAATCCTCGAATGGTCCCCCACCCCCGCACAGGCGCTCGATACCATGGTCTATCTCAATGACCGTTACGCTCTGGACGGCCGCGACCCCAACAGCTACGCTAACATTCTATGGTGCTTCGGTTTGCACGACCGCCCCTGGGGTGAGCGGAACATCTTCGGCACCGTGCGCTATATGACGCTGGAAGGCATGCAACGTAAAACGAATGTGGATTGGTATGTTAAGGCCATGCACCGGCTTGCAACCGCTCCTGTTTCGTATACAATAAGCTCACACCGGTGAACATCACCCTCACAGGCGCCACGGGATTCGTAGGCGGGCGCGCCATCAAGCGCCTGCTGGCCGAGGGGCACCAACTCCACTGCCTGGGCCGCGAAATCCGACAGGGCATGCCGCCTCAGGTGCGTTTTTCTATCTGGCATGCCACCGCCAGCGATCCACCCGAGGAGAGCCTGGAGGGAGCCGATGCGGTGATTCACCTGGCCGGGGAACCCGTAGGACAGCGCTGGACGCCAGCCATCAAGAAACGGATCCTCTCAACCCGCGTCGAAGGCACGCGCCGGTTGGTGGCAACGCTTGCCCGCGTGAAAAACCGGCCCAAGGTATTGCTGGCCGCCTCCGCCGTGGGCATCTAGGGATCGCGCGGGGATGCGATAGTGACGGCACGTTCGGAACCGGGAACAGGGTTTCTGGCCCAGGTTTGTCTCGCCTGGGAACAGGAATCTTCCGCCGCCGCGGCCCTGGGGGTTCGCGTCGTGCGGCTCCGCCTGGGTATGGTGTTGGGGCCGGAAGGCGGGGCTCTGGCGCAGATGCTGTTCCCCTTCCGTATGTTTCTGGGAGGAACGCTAGGGCAAGGAACCCAATGGACCAGTTGGATTCATGTCGAAGATTTGCTGGACCTGATGCTATACGCCCTTAATAAAGTCGAGTTGGCGGGAGCCGTCAACGCGACTTCGCCAAATCCAGTCACGAACACCGAGTTCACTCACGCGCTGGGCGAAGCGCTCCGGCGGCCGGCTTTCCTCAGAATCCCTGAGTCTGCCCTAAAGTTGCTTTTTGGCGAAGGCGCCGAAGTGGCCCTCTCCAGCCAGCGGGCCGTGCCTGAAGCCGCCCTCCAGGCCGGGTTCACGTTCCGTCATCCCCAGCTTCGCCCCGCCCTCAAGAACCTGCTCGGCTAACCGTGTTGCGGGCGCCGGCCTTTGCTAGAATCGTACACAAGTTCAACTGGAGGTTCCATGAGACGTTTGAAACGGCTTGCAATTTGTCTGGCGGTGCTGATCTCGGCGGCTGGAGTCTCCTCGGGCGCCGAGGGAAAGCTCATGCACTGCTTCTATTTCACCGCCGTGGAAGGGGCGACGGAAGCCGACTGGCAGGCCTTTTACAAAGCTACCGACGCTTTACCCGGCAAGATTCCAGGGCTGCTGGCGGTTTGGTATGGAAAGCTGCGGCGTCCGCTGAGTGTCTTCATGCCTGAAGCCGAAACGCGCAAGAGCCTGAAACCGGAGACTACCAAGATCAGCGGCGAGTTCAGCCGCGTGGTGCGTCAGCATGGCGTCTGCATGGAGTTCAAGGACGAAGAGGCGCTCAAAGCTTATGCTCCGCATCCCGCGCATAAGGAATGGGAGACTGTCTACGGAAAAGTGCGCCAGTACGGCACCACCACCTTCGATATTCTCTCAGCCAAGTGAGGCAGACGCGGCCGTGCTAGCCTAAGAAGGTGTCAGGCTCCGGGCCCCGTGCAACGTGCGGCCGCACTCCCCGCCAGCTCCG
>CAYSBM010000155.1:6058-7324 GCA_964429095.1 uncultured Solibacteraceae bacterium
CCAGCCAGGAACATGGCCGGCCCACGCTGGCGAACGCCATTCGGCAGGCACGCATCGCACATGGTTACATTTTTTCCGGCCAACGCGGCACCGGCAAGACCTCGGTGGCGCGCATCCTGGCCAGGTGCCTGAACTGTGTGCAGGGTCCCACCGTAACCCCCTGCGGCGTTTGCGAAAGCTGCACGGAAATCTCAGCCGGCAGCGCTGTAGACGTGATTGAGATCGATGCCGCCAGCAACCGCGGCATCAACGAGATGCGCGAGTTGCGCGAGAACGTGCGATACCGGCCGGCACGTGACCGCTACAAGATCTTCATCATCGACGAAGCGCACCAGATCACTAGCGAAGCTTTCAACGCCCTGTTGAAGACCTTGGAAGAGCCCCCCGAATGGGTTATTTTCATCCTGTGCACCACCGAAGCGCACAAGATCCCGGCCACCATAGCCAGCCGCTGCCAGCACTTCAGCTTCCGCAGCGTGGACTTTGAAGACTTGGTGGCGCGCCTGGAGTGGATCTGCCATCAGGAGGGGGTAGAAGCTGGACCGGAAGTGCTGGCGATCCTGGCGCAAGCCGGCGAGGGTAGCGTCCGCGATTCCCTTTCGGCGCTCGATCAGGCCATCGCCTGTTGCGGCCCGCACCTGGAAGCACCGGAAGTGCGGGCCCTGTTGGGCCGTTTTTCCTTTGACCTGTTGGAACAGGTGACGCAGGCGCTAGCAGCGAGCGACGCCCGCCGGATGCTGGAACTAGTGGCTGAACTGGATCGCAACGGCTTCAATTTTCAGCACTTCTCGCGTGAGTTGGCACGCTATTTGCGCAACCTGCTGGTTGCTAAGGTGGCGGGGGCTGAAACCCGGCTCATTGCCGCACCACCACAGGAGCGTGAGCGCTTAGCGAAGACCGCCGCCGCATTCTCAGAGGAAGATCTTACGCGCTATCTCCAGCTTTCTCTGGACCTGTACCGGGACTTGCAATACTCTTTGCAGCCGCGCCTGCATCTGGAATTGGGCCTTCTGCGCATGGTGCACGCCGGGAGGCTGATCACAATCGAGGAAGCCCTGGCCCGCCTAGACTCCGCTGCCGGCTCTTGCTCGCCGGCGCCGGCTGCCCCTCCAAGATCCGCCCCCGCGAGTGGGCAGGCCCGCCCGCAAGCATCCGCCGGATCCCTCAAAGAAAAGTTGCACCAAGTGTTGATCGAGATGGGGGCGCAGTTCACCGCCGACGCCATCGCCGCGTATTACGGCGTGAAGCGTGAAAACGTACTGCTGG
>CAYSBM010000156.1:0-3961 GCA_964429095.1 uncultured Solibacteraceae bacterium
GAGCAACAGGCCGGCTCCGCAGTCAAGCCGCAGGCCCGCATTCTGCTGGCCGAGGACGACCGCGTGGCCCAAACGGTCATTACCCACCATCTCCGCCGGGGCGGTTTCGACGTGGTTTGCGTGAGTTCGGGAGAGGCTGCGCTGGAAGCCGCCCGCAACACACAGTTTGATCTGGTGCTCATGGATCTCGGTTTGCCCGGCATGGACGGGCTAGCCGCCACGATGGCATTACGGTCCCTGCCGGGCTACGTTTCGACGCCCATCCTGGCGCTGACGGCGGCCTATGGGGAGCATTACCGCCAATTGTGCCGCGAACACGGCATGCAGGCCTACCTGGCTAAGCCCGTCAAGGCTGAGGAACTCTGGTCGACTTTGCGCCAGTACCTGCGCTGAGCAATCTGCGGGTCCGGCCGCAGTACAATTGTCATCCATGAGGATGCTGATTTTCTCCGACGTCCACAACGACTTTGTCCGCTTGCGTCAATTGATGGATACCGAAGCGGACTATTATGTGGCTGCCGGGGACACCCTCACCTGGGAGCGGGGCTACGATGAGGCCGGTGAGATTCTCGCTTCCAGGGGCGCCCGGGTGCTGATGCTGCCCGGCAATCACGAATCCGCTGCGCGCATGGACGCGTTGTGCCGCCGGTTTGGCTTGTGTCATTTTCACCGGCAGCACATCCAGGTGGCGGGCTTCCACGTGGCCGGTTTGGGTTATTCCAGCCCTACCCCTTTTCACACTCCCGGCGAATATAGCGAGTCTGAAATGGCCTGCAACTTGGAGCCCTTCGCGGCGCTCGATCCCCTGATCCTAATTTGCCACTGTCCACCGAAAGACACCCTCTTGGACCGTGTGCGGGAGGGCGTGCACGCCGGCAGCCAGGCGGTGGCCGACTTTCTTACCCGGCGCCAGCCGCGGCTGTTTTTCTGCGGCCACATACACGAGGCCGAAGGCGTGGAACAACGCATCGGAGCCACCGTGGCGCGCAACGTTGGCAAGCGGGGCTACTTACTCGATTTTGATAAACTTGAAATATGAGCATGGAAGAACTCGAAAGAGAGTACGAGTTGCTCCGCCAGCAGGCCAACGCTGTGCGGAGCTATCTTTGACGCCCCCTCCAAGCAAAGTCAACTCACCAAACTGGAAGAACAGATTTCGGCGCCGGATTTCTGGAGCCAGCCGGAGAAGAATCAGCGGATCCTTCAGGAGCGCAAGCGTTTACAGCAATTCTTGAACGACGACCGCTCGATCGCCGCCATGGTGAGCGACGTGGAAACCCTCTTCGAACTGGGCCGCGAGGGCGAAGACGTAGGCGCGGAACTGACCCGCGAGCTGGCAAATTTCCGCGCCCATTTGAACCGCATCGAAGACGCCATGCTGCTCAGCGGGGAAAACGACCGGCTGAGCGCTATCGTCACCATCCATCCCGGCGCCGGGGGCACTGAGAGCCAGGACTGGGCCGAGATGCTGCTGCGCATGTATCTGCGGTGGGCCGAGCGTATGGGTTTTGGGACGGTGATCACGGACCGGTTGGAAGGAGAAGGCGCGGGCATCAAGAGCGCCACCTTTGAGGTGAACGGGGAGAACGCCTACGGCTTGTTGCAGTCGGAAGTGGGCGTGCACCGGCTGGTGCGGATCTCGCCTTTCGACGCCAATGCGCGGAGGCACACCAGTTTCGCCAGCGTGTTCGTCTACCCGCAGGTGGACGATGAAATCAAAATCGACATCCGGCCGGAGGACCTGAGGGTGGACACCTTCCGGGCCAGCGGCGCCGGCGGCCAGCATGTCCACCGCACGGACTCGGCCATACGCATGACGCACCTGCCCACCGGCATTGTTGTTCAGTGCCAGAACGAGCGCTCACAGCACAAGAACCGGGCCAGCGCTCTCAAGCAACTGCGGGCGCGCCTGTACGAGTACGAGATGGAGAAAAAGCGCGCCGAGACGCGCAAAATCGAGGATTCGAAGCTGGAGATCAATTTCGGCAGCCAGATTCGCAGCTACGTGCTGGCGCCCTACCGCCTGGTCAAAGACCACCGCACCAAGCTTGCCGTGGGGGATGTGGACCGCGTGCTGGATGGCGGCCTGGATGAGTTTATCCACGCCTATCTCGTGTTCCGCAAGACCGGCAAGACGGCGGGTGATGGCAAGGACGAGTTGCCGGAGTAGGTGGGTGGCCGGCATGAGGCGGCAGGAGGTGGAGCGCGCGGGCGAATTGATTCGCGCCGGCCGGCTGGTCGCGTTTCCCACCGAGACGGTCTACGGCTTGGGCGCCAACGCCCTGGATGAAAGTGCCGTCAAGCGCATTTATGAAGTGAAACAGCGTCCGGCCGAAAGCCCGCTGATTGTCCACGTTTGCTCGATTGAAATGGCGCGCTCGCTGGCGCGCGAGTGGCCGGAAGCGGCCGAAAAGCTCGCGCGCGCCTTCTGGCCTGGGCCGCTGACGCTGGTAGTGCCGAAGCAGCCTTCCATCCCCGATGTGGTCACTGCGGGTCTTGGCACCGTAGGCTTGCGGATGCCGGCACACCGGCTCGCGCTCGAACTGATCCGCGCGGCGGGAGTGCCGGTGGCTGCGCCCAGCGCCAACCGCTTCAGCGGCCTTTCGCCCACCACAGCCGGGCACGTCCGCGCGGCTCTGGGCGGAAGCGTGGACCTGATTCTGGATGGTGGGGCGACGCAGGTGGGTATTGAGTCCACCGTGCTTACGCTGGCCGCCGGCGCGCCGCGTATTCTACGGCCGGGAATGATTGCCCGCCAGGAAATCGAAGCCGTGGTGGGGCCGGTCGGGTGGGGCGCGGCTGGTGCGGATGATCTGAAAGCAAGCCCTGGAATGCATGCGCGGCATTACAGCCCCCACACGCGGCTGGTGTTGGTGGAAGGGGGCCGGTTGCCGGAATCCGGCCGCGGCGTCTACCTCTATTGGAGGCAGCCGGCGGGCGAGCACTCGATCGCCATGCCGGACACGGCAGCCGGCTATGCCGCCGTGTTATACGCCACCCTGCACGAATTAGATGAGGCGGGTTGGGACTGGATCGCAGTCGAGCGGCCGCCGGCGGGCCCCGACTGGGATGGGATCCGCGATCGCTTGCAGCGCGCTGCCGTCCGATGAAGGCCGGCTGGCGCTCAGCACCGTTTCCAGCGGGCTAGCGCCTCCAGCCTGGCGTGCGCAGCGCCGCTATCGATGGAAGCTGCCGCCAGCGCTACTCCTTCCTTGAAGTCCCGCGCTTTGCCTGCCGCCACCAGCGCCGCCGAACTGTTTGCCAAAACGATGTCGCGCCGCGGTCCGGGCTCGCCCTCCAGGATGGCCCGCGCGATGGCGGCGTTTTCCGCCGGATCGCCGCCGCGCAAGTCGGCGGCTCTGGCAGGCGGGAGGCCGAAATCCTCGGGCGTGAGGGTGCGGTGCGCTATAGCGCCGCGCGTGATCTCCAGCGCCAACGTCGGGCCCGTGGTGGTGATTTCGTCCAGGCCGTCCGAGCCATGCACCACAAAGCCTCGTTCCAGGCCCAGGCGGGCCAGCGCTTCGGCAATGATTTCAGCCGCCGCCGCCGAAGGCGCGCCCACCAATTGCACGGAAGCTCCGGCGGGGTTCGCCAAGGGGCCCAGCAGATTAAATACCGTTCGCATTTTCAACTCGAGCCGTGCCGGTTGCGCGTGCCGCATGGCCGGATGCAGGGCGGGCGCGAACAGGAAGCCAATACCTGTGTCACGGATGGCGCGGCCGGATTCCTCCGCCGTGAGGGTGATATCCACACCCAGGGCCTCCAGCAGATCCGCGCTGCCGCAACGGCTGGAGATCGAGCGGTTGCCGTGCTTGGCCACGCGCACTCCCGCGCCGGCCACTACAAAGGCGGCGATGGTGGAAATGTTGAACGTGGAAGCATTGTCTCCGCCGGTGCCGCAAGTATCAAGAAGCGGCCCCGGGCCCGGCCCGGCCTCGACGGCGCAGGCGGCGGCGCGCTA
>CAYSBM010000156.1:3971-7287 GCA_964429095.1 uncultured Solibacteraceae bacterium
TGCCCAGGTAGAGGAACGAGCCGAAATGCGAGTGGCGGCGCGCAAGGCGCGCGCAAAGCCCACCACTTCCGCGGCGGTTTCGCCTTTCATGCGCAGAGCGATCAGGAAGGCGGCAATCTGCGGAGTGGTGGCTTCGCCCGCCAGCACGATGGACATCGCGGCGCGCGCCTCGTCTTCAGTCAGGTTTTCGCGGCGGACGATGCGATCCAGGTATGGAAGAAGCGACATGTTATATTGTGGGGTTGACTTTCTTGCGATCCTAACACAGGCGCACCCGTATGAAAATTCACGAGTACCAGGCCAAGGCCATCCTGGCGCGGTTCGGCGTTCCCGTGCCGCAGGGCGAGGTGGCATCCACGCCCGATGAAGCCGCCAGCGCCGCTCACCGCATCGGCGGTCCCGTGGTGGTTAAAGCGCAGATACACGCGGGAGGCCGCGGCAAAGGTGGGGGTGTGAGACTCGCCGCGGGCCGCGATGAAGCGGCTGAAATCGCCCGCACGATGTTGGGTATGACCCTGGTCACGCCGCAGACCGGGCCAGAAGGCCGCCGCGTGCAGCGTGTACTGGTCGAGCAAACGCTGCCCATCGCTCGCGAGTTGTACCTGGGCGTGGTGCTCGACCGTGCGCAGGCCAAGCCGGTGATGATGGCCTCGGAAGCAGGTGGCGTGGACATCGAAGAGGTGGCGGCCAGGACTCCGGAAAAGATCCTGAAAGAAACTATTGAACCGGGCCTGGGTTTGATGCCGTACCAGGCGCGGAAACTGTCTTTTGGCATCGGTGTGCCGGCGCTGAGCGTGAACGCGGCGGCGGCGGCCATGATGGCTCTGGCGCGCGCTTACGAAGCGGTTGACGCCAGCCTGGCCGAGATCAATCCTTTTGTGCTCACCAAAGATGGCAAGGTCTTCGCTCTGGACGCCAAGATCAATCTCGACGACAACGCACTGTACCGGCACAAGGACTTGGCCGAATTGCGCGACTTGAACGAAGAGGATCCCCTGGAAGTGGAGGCTTCGCGCTTCGGCCTGAACTACATCAAGCTCGAAGGCAATGTGGGCTGCATGGTGAACGGAGCGGGATTGGCCATGGCTACCATGGACATCATCAAGTACGCCGGTGGCCATCCGGCGAATTTCTTGGACGTGGGGGGCGGCGCGAGCGCCGACCAGATCAAGAACGCCTTCCGCATCCTGCTCACCGACCGGAACGTAAAGGCGGTGCTGATCAATATCTTCGGCGGGATCCTCCGTTGCGACACGTTGGCTGCGGGCGTGGTCGCCGCCGCACACGAATTGAAAGTCGCTGTGCCCATTGTGGTGCGTATGGAGGGGACCAACATTGAGCAGGGCCGGCGCATCCTGACGGATTCCGGCTTGAACTTTACGGTGGCCAGCGGCATGCGGGACGCCGCCGAGAAGGTGGTGAGGTTGGCCCAATGAGTATCCTTGTCAACGAAAACACACGCGTTCTGGTGCAGGGCATTACCGGCCGCGAGGCCACCTTTCACACCGAGCAATGTCTGGACTATGGCACCCGGATTGTAGGCGGCACCTCGCCAGGCAAGGGCGGGACCCAGCATCTGGGGCTGCCCGTGTTTAACACAGTTGAACAGGCGGTGGGCGCCACGGGCGCTAACGCCAGCATGGTTTTCGTGCCGCCCGCCTTCGCAGCCGACGCCATCCTGGAGGCGGCCAGCGCCGGCCTGGAGTTGGTAGTTTGCATTACCGAAGGAATACCCACGCTTGACATGGTGAAAGTTTGGCGCTACCTGGAAGGGCGCCACACGCGGTTGATCGGGCCGAATTGCCCGGGCATCATTTCACCAGGAAAATGCAAGATCGGCATCATGCCCGGGCACATCCACCTTCCCGGACATGTAGGTGTGGTGTCGCGCTCTGGAACGCTGACCTACGAGGCCGTGCACCAGTTGACGCAGTTGGGCATCGGGCAGTCCACCTGCATCGGCATCGGAGGGGACCCCATCATCGGCACCAGCTTTGTCGACGCCATCCGCCTGTTCAACCAGGATTCGGACACGCACGCCATTGTGATGATCGGCGAAATCGGCGGCAACGCCGAAGAGACCGCCGCCGCTTTCGTGAAAGAGAATGTACGCAAACCGGGGATCGGTTTCGTCGCCGGACAGACCGCGCCGCCAGGCCGCCGTATGGGCCATGCCGGCGCCATTATTTCCGGCGGCAGCGGCAAGGCGGCCGACAAGATCAAAGCCATGGAGGCAGCCGGCATCACGGTGTGCGCCACGCCGGCGGAAATCGGCGAAAAGGTGAAAAGTAAGTTATGAGTCCAATGGAACGCACGCTGGCAATCATCAAGCCTGATGCTGTGGCAGCCGGCCAGGCCGGCGCAATCCTTTCTATGATTGAGGCCGCGGGCTTCCGCATTCTGGGCATGCGCATGATGCGGCTGAGCCGGGCGCAGGCCGAGGGCTTTTACGCGGTGCATCGCCAGAAGCCTTTTTTTGCCAGCCTAGTTGAGTTCATGACGGAAGGGCCGGTGGTGGTCATGGCTCTGGAGCGTGAAAATGCCATCCTCGCCTGGCGCGATTTGATGGGAGCGACCAATCCCGCGGCGGCGGCGGAAGGCACCATCCGGAAGAAGTTCGGCACAGCCATCGACCGCAACGCCGTGCATGGCTCGGATGCTCCGGAAACGGCGTCCTTCGAGTTGAATTTCTTTTTTGCGGGCGCGGATCTGCTTCAGGCCAACTAGATGCAATCTGCATCTTGTGCAGCCCTGCACTCTCCCGGTGCGCAGTTTTTGCGCGCTAGAGATCCGGCAAATTGTTGTTCTCCTTGCATATAGAGATTGGAATGCGCCTTGCATCGACTAAGGCTGGGAGGCAGATATGAAGAAAGCATTGCTAATCGCCGCCGGAACTCTCCTGTGCTCGGCGGCTTCGTTGATGGCGCAGCAAACGGCGACCACCCAGCCTCAGGTGATGGGGCGGGGGCGTGGTGGCGCTCCCTACGCTTGGAATGACAAAAACAAGGACGGTATCTGCGACATTACCGGCCAGCCGGTCGGTCAAGGGCCGGCGCGGGGCATGGGCCGCCTGGGCTGCGGCGGGCGCGGACGGGCTGCCGGCGCCGGGTGGCGGCGGGGTATGGGCCGTGGTTATGGCATGCAGCAGACTGCTCCGGCCCCGGCACCTGCTCCGGCGCCCGCCAAGTAGCTGCGGGTAGCTAGCGGGAACTCTGCGAGGAGTGGGCCGCCGGAGCAGCAGCGGCGGCCCGGGCCTCTTTGACAAACCGGCTCATGGCCCTGGAAAGGTGTTCAAGCACGGTGGCCCACTCTTGCA
>CAYSBM010000157.1:0-4469 GCA_964429095.1 uncultured Solibacteraceae bacterium
TCCACCTCGGGGAAGCGGAAGCGGATGGTCTGCCGGCGCTCGAGCGCCTGGACGAGCTCCTGCTTCTCGAGCAGCTTGCTGCGGCTCTGCACCTGTTTGGCCTTGGTAGCCTGGTAGCGGAAGCGGTTGATAAAGGCTTCCAGTTGCTGAATGCGCGCCTGCTGGTTGCGCCAAGCGGCCTCCAAAGTGGCGCGGCGCTCGTGCTTCAGTTCCAGATAACGCGAATAGCCGCCGCTGTAAAAATGAAGGCCCCGATTCCAGATCTCGACGATCCGTGAGACGGTGACGTCGAGAAAATAACGGTCGTGGCTGACCAGCACAAAGGCATAGGGGTAGGAAGCCAAGTAGCTTTCCAGCCAGTTCCGCGCTTCCAGATCCAGGTGGTTGGTGGGCTCGTCCAGCAGCAGCAGATTGGGCTTCTCTAACAGTAGTTTGGCGAGCGCGATGCGCATCTGCCAGCCGCCGGAAAAGTGTTCGGTAGGCCGCGTCCAGTCGGCGCGCGAAAAACCGAGCCCGGCAAGCACTGCGCCCACCTGGGCATCGATCGTGTAATGGTCGCGGCTGCCTAGCTCGGCTTCCACGCGGTGAAAGCGGTCACTGACGGCGCGGTACTCGTCGCCTGCCGGGTCCAGTTCCGACATGCGGTGCGCCAGCGTTTCCAGCTCGGCTTCCATGGCGTGCACGCCGGCGAATACAGTGAGGCACTCCTCGAAGACCGTACGGCCCGAGAGCGCCAAACCGTCCTGCGGCAGATAGCCTATGGCGATCCCTTTGGTGCAAGCCAGAGACCCGCCGTCAAGGGTATCCAGACCGGCCAGGATCTTCAGCAGCGTCGACTTTCCCGTACCGTTGGCGCCCACCAGGCCGCTGCGTTCCCCCGGGGTGATCAGCCAGTCAACGTTCTCAAACAGCAGCTTCGCCCCAAAGGACTTGCTGGCGTTGCTGAGCTGGATCATGGCCTTTGTCCGGCCCCCCAGCCCGGACCTCGCAAGATACGCCCCGGCCGCGCGCCCGTCACTTTGCCGCCATCCACTACCGCCGTTCCATTCACCAGGACCAGGTCGAAACCTTCCGAATATTGGTGCGGGTTATCGTAGGTCGCTTTGTCTTGGACCCGGTCGGGGTCGAACAGCACCAGGTCTGCCCAGAAACCCTCATGGATTATGCCGCGGTCGCGGAACCCATACACCCGCGCCGGCCGCGAAGTCATTTTCCGGACGGCGTCTTCCAGGGTGATAAGGTGACGGTTGCGTACGAACTCCGCAAGCACGCGGGCCCGCGTTCCGTAGGAGCGGGGGTGCGGGTTGCCCTCGCCGAATTCCCGCACGCCGCCATCGCTGGCGATCGAAGTGTTCGGGTAGCGCAAGATGCGCTCCACGTCCTGCATGCTCATGGTGTGGTAAATCATCCCCACCCACCCCTTCTCCATCAATTCGAGGATGGTCCGGACCTGCCAGTCTAATTTCTTGCTCCCGTGTTTGAGAACCGCGATCTCAGGGATGCTCTTGCCTTCCAGCGACCGGTCAAAGGGGCAACTCGACACCACGGCGTAGGCATAATCCTTGCGGCCGTTCTCCTTCAACATACGCTTCATCTCCCGCGCGATGCGGGCGCGCGTTGCCGGGTCGGCCAGCCGCTGGCCGATCTTCTGCTGCCCCTCGGCCAGCGCCCAACCCGGCAGGGTGATGCCTAGGTTGGTGCTGGAGCGCTCGTAGGGGTACTGATCCACAGTGACGTCGACACCCTGGCGGCGGAATCGTTCAACCAGGGCGATGGACTGACCGCTCGCGCCCCAGCGCTTGCGGTTGTCGATCTTGAAATGCGACAGCTCGACCCGCATTCCGGCGGTCTGACCCACACTCGCAGCTTCTTCTATGGCGGCCAGCACTTGCGCGCCTTCGTCGCGCATGTGGCTGGCATAGATGCCGCCGCATTCTGAGGCGGCCCTGGCCAACTCGACCACCTCCTGGCTGCTTGCGTAAGCGCCCGGAACGTAAATGAGCCCAGTGGAGAATCCAACCGCGCCATCGCGCATGGCTTGCTCCACCAGGGCGCGCATTTGGGCCAGTTCTTCGGGCGTAGCCTGGCGCCGGGCGCGGCCCATGACGTGAATGCGGATGTCGTTGTGGCCGGCCAGAGAGGCGAGGTTGACGCCCAGGCCCATCTTCTCAAGCTTGCCGAACCAGGCGCCAAGGTCCACTTCCGAATCGCCGCAATTGCCAGTGACAATGGTCGTAACCCCGTCCCGCACGAAGTTGTCCGCCGTCGGCGTTTTCTCGATGTCGCCTTCAACGTGCGTGTGGCCGTCGATGAAACCGGGGGCCAGCACGCGGTCCTGCGCATCAATGACGCGCTCCGCGGTGGCGCCCGCAAGCCTGCCGACGGCCACAATCCGCCCGTCTTTGACGGCCACGCCGGCGCGGAACCAGGGGTTTCCCGTTCCATCCACCACCCGGGCGTTGAGAATCAGCAGGTCATAGCTGGCGGCATGCAGGCTCAGAGCCGCAAGACATGCCAGGAAAAAACGCATGGGAGCCAATTTCAAGATTAGCAGGGAACCAAACGCCTCCTGGCGCTGTTTCAACCTACGGGCCCAAGGAAGAAATCCAGGGCGCGCGCCAGGTAATCGCGCAACTGGGAACGCGGCACCACGGCGTCCAGGAAACCGTGCTGCAAAAGAAATTCGCTGCGCTGAAAACCGGGGGGCAATTTCTGGCGGATGGTCTGCTCGATCACGCGCGGGCCGGCGAAGCCGATCAGCGCGCCCGGCTCGCCGATGTTAAGATCCCCGAGCATGGCGAAACTGGCCGTTACGCCGCCGGTGGTGGGGTCCGCCAGCACGCTAATGTATGGAATTCTAGCCGCGTCCAGCCGCATGAGCGCGGCCGAAACCTTCGCCATTTGCATCAGGCTCACGGCGCCTTCCTGCATGCGGGCGCCGCCCGAGCTGGAAACGATCACCAGCGGCTGGCGCTTGGCGATCGAGCGTTCGATGGCGCGGGTAATCTTTTCGCCTACCACAGCGCCCATGCTGCCGCCTATGAACTTCAGATCGAGCACGCAGAGCTGGATATCGCGGCCCTTGAGCTTGCCTTCGGCCGCGATCACAGCGTCCATGCGCGAAGTGGCCTTGCGCATGTCCTCCAGCCGCTTCTTGTAAGGCTTCGAGTCGCAGAACTCCAGCGGATCAGTGGAAGCCATGCCCTTGTCGTACTCGATCCACTCCCCGTCGAGAAGGGAACGCACGCGCGCCTCGGCGTCAAGCTTGAAGTGATATCCACACTTCGGGCAGACCTGCATGCTATCTTCGAGCGCTTTGCGCCAGATGATCTGCCGGCAGCCGTCACATTTCAGCCATAGGCCTTCGGTGCGGACGTTGCGGGCAGCGTCCTCGGGGGGCGCTGCGGCAATCGGCGGCTTCTTTCGGGTGAACCAGGCCATAGTGACTTTCAGTACTCGACGCCTCGCTGCGCGAGGATCCCTTTCTCAAACGGGTGCTTAATCTCCCGGATCTCACTCACCAGATCGGCGGCCTCGATGAGCTGGTCTTTCGCATTACGCCCCGTGCAAATCACGTGCAACGGCCCGGGGCGCCCGGTGAGACCTGCCAGAACCTCCTCCAGCGAAATCATGCCGTAATGGATGGCGTAGTTGATCTCGTCCAAGATTATCATGTCGTATTGGCCGGAATGCATGGCTTCCACACAGGCCTGCCAGGCCAGCCGCACCAGGCGGACGTCTTCCGGATCGGGCTTCTCGGTTCCAACTTTGACAAACCCACGCCCCATGGGTCGGATCTCGAACTCCCCGCCAAAGGCTTTCACCGCGTCCAGTTCGCCGTAGTGCCAGCTTCCCTTGATGAACTGGATCATCAGCACGCGCATACCCTGGCCCACGGCGCGCAGAGCTGCACCCAGGGCGGCGCTGGTCTTGCCCTTGCCATTGCCAGTGAAAACCATCAACAGTCCGCGGCGAGACTCCACCAGACCAAACTAACCCGCCGGAGGCGCCCGGAGCAACCGCCGCGCGCCGTCTAGAGCAACCGCTCGGCTGCGGATAGATCTTCCGGCCGCCCCACGTCGCGCCATGCGCCGTCGATCGCGTAGATGCGCACACGAACGCCGCGCGCCAGCATCTGCTCGATGGCCGTGGGTAATTCATACTCGCCCCGCGGGGACTTGGGGATCACCTCCAGTTCTCCGAAAATCGAAGGGCGGAAAGCGTACAGGCCGGCGCTGTTCCAATGCGTGCCGCTGGTTCCGCGAGCCGGCTTTTCAACGATCCGGCAAACCATTCCGCCCTGCTCATAGACGGCGGCGCCCTGCCATGGGTCGTCCACCCATTTCACACCCAATACCGCCTCGGCAGATGGATCCAGCTCCAAGACTGCGGCGATACCCGCGTAGTCTGCTGCGCTCACCAGAATGTCGCCGAAGGTGAGCAGGAAATTGTCCGAGCCCACAAACTCA
>CAYSBM010000157.1:4479-7278 GCA_964429095.1 uncultured Solibacteraceae bacterium
CGCCAGCCGCGCGGCGCTGCCGGTCCCGTCGAGCGTTTCCTGCACGCGGTAGACAATCCGCATGGGGTAGCCGCGAAAGTGCTCCTCAATCATCCGGCCACGGTAGCCGGTCACAATCAGCGTTTCAGCGAAACCCGCCTGGCGCAGCCGGTCGAGCACATGTTCGAGGATGGGTTTGCCGCCGACGGCCAGCATGGGTTTCGGGCGGTCGTCGGTCAAATGCTTCATACGTGTGCCGCGCCCGGCGGCCAACACCACGGCTTTCCTCACGAATCCACTATAATCGCCTATTACCCATGGGCGCCATGACGCGAACACGGTGGTGGATTGTCGCTCTGCTGTTTTTCATCACCACGGTCAATTATCTGGACCGCATCGTACTGAGCGTGTTGATTCCGGTCATACGGGAAGACCTGCACATCACCACCGAGCATTACAGCTACCTCACCGGCGCGTTTCAGTTCGCCTATACGATCGGCTTCCTCTTCATGGGGCGCCTGATCGACCGTTATGGCACGCGACTCGGCTACGCCGTGGCGATCGCTTTCTGGTCGGCTGCGGCCATGCTGCACGCGCTGGCGCGCACGACGGCTTCCTTGGGCTTTTGGCGCGCCATGCTGGGACTCGGCGAGTCGGGCAACTTCCCGGCAGCCATCAAGGCGGTGAGCGAGTGGTTCCCCAAGAAAGACCGTGCCCTGGCGACCGGTTTGTTCAACGCAGGCACCATTGTGGCCTGCATGGTTGGCCCGCCGCTGTTTGTGTGGATGAATTCGCACTGCGGCTGGCGCGCAAGTTTCGCCATCACCGGCGGGTTGGGCTTCTTTTGGCTGATCCTCTGGCTGCTGCTTTACCGGATCCCGGAGATGCATCCCAAGGTGAACGCCGCCGAGCTGGCCTACATTCGCAGCGACGGGCTGGAGACGGGAGCGCAAGGGGGGATGAGCTGGCGCGCCGTCCTGCGCTACAAACAGACTTTCGCTTTCGCGCTGGCCAAGTTTCTCACCGACCCGGTGTGGTGGTTCTACCTTTTCTGGCTGCCGCCGTATTTGTATGATGTGCGCGAGTTCAACTTGACCGAGATCGCCTGGGCTTTGCCGGCTATTTACTTGATGGCTGATTTCGGCAGCGTGGCTGGAGGTTGGATTTCAGGGCACTTCATTCGCATCGGCTGGACTCACGCCCGGGCTCGTAAAGTGAGCATGGCTATCGCTGCCTGCGCCATGCCGGTGGCCGCCACGGCGGTTGTGGCGCCGAATGCGGTGCTGGTGGTGGCTCTCATCAGCCTGGCCACGGCCGGACACCAGGCCTGGTCGGCGAATCTCTACACCACGACTACGGACGTGTTTCCTAAGCGAGCGGTGGCCTCGGTGACCGGCATCGGCGGCTGCGCGGGCGGCCTGGGAGGAGTGATCATTTCAGCGCTGGTGCCGGGCTTCATCATCAGCCATTTCGGATACAAACCGGTATTCCTGCTCATGGGGGTGTTGCATCTGACCGCGTTGGTTATCGTGCACCGCATGATGGGCGACATGCGCCCGGTCGAGGAATAAGAGCGGCCGCGATAGAATAGACGGGTAATACGCAAAGGCACTCAGCTATGGCTCAAGATTCCAAGATCCTCCTGGAAACCGACTTGCCGGGCGTTGTGCGCCGCGCCAGGGGCAAGGTGAGGGATATTTACGAAATCGGCGACAATCTCTTGATTGTGGCCACGGACCGTATCTCGGCGTTCGATTATATCCTGCCTACCGGGATCCCCGACAAAGGCCGAGTATTGACCCAGTTGAGCATCTTCTGGTTCGATTTCCTCGGCCGGCTGGCGCCTAATCATTTCCTGACGGCCAACGCCGGCGAATATCCCGATCCGCTGCCCCGCTACCGCGATCAACTTGAAGGCCGCTCGATGCTGGTCAGACGAGCCCGCATGCTGGAGGTCGAATGCGTCGCGCGGGGCTACCTGTCAGGTTCGGCTTGGAAGGAGTATCAGCAGAGCCGGAGCGTGTGCGGTGTGCCGCTGCCGGAGGGGCTCATGGAAAGCAGCAAACTGCCGGAGCCCATCTTCACACCAGCCACCAAGGCGCAGACCGGCCATGACGAGAACATCTCGCTCGAACAGGCCGCTGCGCTGGTGGGCACGGAAACAGCCCTCCGGCTGCGGGACCTGACGCTGGCGGTTTACAATCAAGCGGCTGAGTACGCTCTGACGCGGGGCATCATTATTGCCGACACCAAGTTCGAGTTCGGTTTCGTGGATGGTGAATTGATTCTGGCCGACGAAGTGCTCACGCCGGACTCCTCGCGCTTCTGGCCGCTGGCCGGCTATGCGCCCGGCAAAGCCCAGCCTTCTTTCGATAAGCAGTACGTGCGCGATTACCTGGAATCCATCGGCTGGGACAAGCAGCCGCCGGCGCCGCCGCTGCCGGAAGAGGTGGCGGCGAAAACTAGCGAAAAGTACAAGTAGGCGTACCGGCTTCTCACCGGGAAAGATCTGTGAACTGGCTGGACGTTGTCCTGACGGCAATTGTGGTCTTGAGCGCGGCGGCGGGCCTGATCAAAGGCTTAGCCCGCACGCTGGTGGGGTTGGCCGCCTGCGTCATCGGTCTGCTGTGTGGACTGTGGTTCTATGGCCCGGCCGGCGCGTTTCTGATCCCCTACGTGAGTTCCCGTGGGATCGCCAACTTCATCGGCTTCTTTCTGGTTTTCTTCGGGACCATGATCCTGGGTGGGTTGTTGGGTCGAGTGCTGGCCTTGTTGTTTAAGTGGGCGGGTGTGGGTTGGCTGGGCCGCTTGCGCGGCGCC
>CAYSBM010000158.1:0-7234 GCA_964429095.1 uncultured Solibacteraceae bacterium
TATTTATAACCAGGCCTTCTTTGGGGGGCAAGTACATGATCTCGCGCTTGCTGTGCACCATGCGTTGATAGAAGGGGGGGTGCGTGCGGAACCAGCTCAGCCCGTTCACATAGCCTTCCCGGGTCGCCATCTTGTCGAAGAACTTGATGAAGCCGTTGGGGTCGAAGCCTGCGTTCCAGGCATACTGCACGCCAAGCTGATCCGCCTCCAACTCGCACTCGCGGCTCACGCCCAACATATCCAGGCTCAATACCAGACCCAGCCCGTAAAAGCCGTACTGCAAGGCATAGTAGGTGCCGATGGTCGCCGCTCCGCCGGTCAAAATCACGGCGGCGACCTGCGCCGCCTGATAGATGATGGACGCGATCGTGGATTTCTTCATCAGGCGGTTGCCGTGGCGCCCAGTAACGTGCGCGATTTCGTGGGCCAGCACACCGGCCAGTTGCGATTCGTTCTCCGCGGCTTCCAGTAAGCCGCGCTGCACGAAAAGAAATCCTCCCGGCAAAGCAAAGGCGTTGATCTCTTTGGTATTGAGGACGGTCACATTCAGCGGCACTCGCAGGTCTGAGTGTTTGCCGACGCGCTGGGCCAGCGAAACTACGTACTTTTTCACGGGTCCGTCTTCGATTTCCGGAGGCATCAAGCCGGCCATCTTCATCTGGCGCACCGCTTCCTGGCCGTCCTTGACGTCTTTTTCCTGGCCAGGCACCAGTTCACGAAAACCGATGTCCTTCACATCGCCCCATTTGCGCTGGGTGTGCGTGCCTGCGGCGATCTCGGCCCTGATGCGCTTGAGCTCCTCGGGCCATTTTTCGATGAGTTCCAATTTGGCCTTGCGGTTCTCATAAGCCACCGGTATGGCGTTCTCGGCCAAAACCCGCGCCTGGGATTCCAGCGCCCGCAAATTTTGGATCGTGCAGTGCTTTTGCTTGCGTTCGGTGTCGTTCAGCCGGCTGGTGGTGGCCTTCAGCGAAGCCTGTTCGGAGCGCAATTGCTTGCCGAGGTCTTCGGTGCGGCGCTTGTAGCGTCCGACACAGTCCTTTTGAGTGTCTTCCAGAAGTCTCCGCATGGCGGCAATTTGGGAAGCGCTGAACTCCAGCCGCGGAGCCTCGTCAAAAAGGTCGTTGTAGGGCTTTTGCAAGGCCTCCTTCAGCGGTTTATACACCTCAGGAGGGAGAGAGGAGCGGTCGCGCTGTGCCTGGGCGGGACACACCAACAGAAAAGCCGTTGTAAAGGCGACAGCGCGCCGCCACTCAACATGCCGCGAGAATGAGCCGGGTAGGTGCATGCAGCCTCCTCAGAACAGAAGAATTTTATCACCGTCGGCCAGCTTTGCGAACTTTTTCTGGCGCTTCGCGCAAGCCGAACGCGCTGGTCCGAAACTGCAACTGTAACTGCTTATGAAGAAGCCGATTACGGGCGGTTCTCCGACGCCTGGGCGGCGTACAGGGCCGGCCGCAAGCGCCACTGGGCCATGGCGCTGTGGACATGGGCTTCCGCCGCATAGGCATCGTTGCGTTCGAGGGCTTCGAGGATTTTGAGGTGTTCTTGCGCGTCGGCCATCAGATCGAAGGCCGGCTCCGGGCAGCGTATGGCAAACAAAGTGCTAAGGGCAATCATCACACGCCCGAGCGAGGCGCGGATGAAGTCGTTGCCGGAAAGCTGCCAGATGCGGTCGTGTAGCGCGTAATCTTCGCGCAGGTAGCCGCGGAAGTCGTTCTCGCGGGCGCGCTCGCACAGCCGGGCGTAGATCTCACGCAGCGCCTCCAGGTCGCCAGCCGTGGCGCGCCGGGCGGCTTGAGATGTGGCGTAGGGTTCCAGGATGGCGCGCAGCTCGAACATCTTGTTGGCGTCCTCGATATTGACCTGGATTACGTGGGTCGCCGTATTGCGCCGCTTGACGATGAAGCCCTCGGTTTCCAACACCGCCAGCGCTTCCCGGATCACGCTAAGGCTGGAGCCGAACTGGGAAGCGAGTTTCCGCTCGACGATGCGTTCACCGGGCTGCAAGTGGCCCTGCATGATGGCGTTGCGTATGGCCTCGGCCACCACGGCGCGCATGCTGTTGACGGTGACTTTTTCAAAGGTAATAGCCATAGCCTTCTCTCTCGCGGCTAGTGGAGCTAGCAACCGACAGAGCCATTATATCAGATGATCGATCAAAATACACTATTTTTGGTTTCCGGTGAGTTGTTCGCGTTTATGCGGCTAAAACGTTATAGTATTGTTTTTTCTGCTTATCAACTTGACTCAGCGGAGCTTCGGTTGTAAAATCTCCCTACATGATCATTTCGATGATCGATCACATAACAATATGACCTTCAGGAGGTTTTCGTGAGACGTCTGCTTCTCAGCTTGCTCTTTACACTCGCTCTTTGCAACCTCGCTTGGGCGCAAATGGGCGATGCCACCATAAACGGCCAAGTCCGTGACCCTTCCGGCGCCGTGGTTCCTGGAGTAGAAATCCAGGAGACCAATGTCAACACCAACGTTATCCATAGAACCGTAAGCAACTCGGAAGGCATATATTCCATCCGTGGCCTGGCGCCCGGCGCCTACCGGCTCACCGCGAAACTGAAAGGTTTTAAGACCTTCGAACAGGACGGCATTGTTCTGCGCGTGGGCGACCGTGTTTCGATCGACCCCAAAATGGAAGTCGGCGCGCAGGCCGACACGGTGACCGTAGTCGGAGAAACGCCGCTGCTGCGGACCGACGACACCACCCAGGGGGCCGTGCTTGACACCCGCAGCATTGAGCAATTGCCACAGTATAACCGCAACGCCCTGGCCCTGGCGCACATGGCGCCCAACGTCAACGGCACTGCGGCGCAAGGCGGCTATGACGGCGATTTCCGCATTAACGGCGGGCGCACCGCGCAGGTGGAATACATTGTCGACGGCACCGCCACCACCACCGGCTACAAGCATGACGTTCCCGTGGCCATGCCAAGCATGGAAGCCGTGGGAGAATTCCGCGTCCTCACCAACGGCTTTTCAGCCGAGTACGGGCGGCTGTCGGGAGGCTTGATCACGCTAGTTACCCGCGGCGGCACAAACGAACTCCATGGCGCGCTGTACGAGTTCTTCCGCAACGACCACCTAAACGCCAACAGTTTTGATAACAACCGCAGGCTTGCCAGCAAGGCCGCGTTTCACGACAACGTGTTCGGTTTCCGAATCGGCGGTCCCGTAGTGGTTCCCAAGATCCACAACGGGCGCGACAAGACTTTCTTTTTCCTTAATTTTGAAGGCGCCCGCTCGGTTGTCGGCAACAGCGCCACCATTGGATCCACCCTAAGCGTGCTGGAGCGGGAAGGAGACTTCTCGCAGTCACTTTCCGGCGGCAAACCAGTTCTGATCTACGATCCTCTCACTGGTGTGCGAGGTGCCAACTCGATCGTCAGCCGCCAGCCGTTTCCGGGCAACAAGATTCCCACCAACCGCATCGATCCTATCGCCAAGAAGTACATTGAGTACTATCCCATGCCCAACCGGGCGGCTCTGGCAGGGTCCAGTCACGATCAGAACTACATGGGGTTCAACACCAGCCGGGGATCGTCGAACCGCTGGACAGGACGAATTGACCGTAATTGGAATTCCGAACACATTTCCCAGTTCAGCCTGACAACAGGAGATAGTTCTTCCGGAACCAGACCCTGGTTTTCTCCCTTGCAACGGTACACACTAACTGACAACTATTCGTGGACTGCCTCGCTCAATCACACCTGGACTTACAGCCCCTCGCTGATGTTCAACATCCGGGCGGGTGTGGTGCGTAACCTGGCGGGTGACGACACCAGGGTGAACGTGGACACAAGCTCCTGGGGCTGGTCGAAGGAAGCCCTATTGATCATGGGCAGCGGACTCAACCGCGCACCTTACATGGACAACAAGGACACGCTGACGCTGCTGGGCGGCGGTCAATCCAGCAGCTACTATGATACGGCCTACAGCTTCCGCTACTCCATGCAAAAACTTTGGGGCAGGCACATCATCAAAGCCGGTTACGAGCACCGCCGATACTATTCAAATGTTCCCTCCGGCGGAAACCTGAACTACGCCTCCGACACCAGCGGGACCTCCCAAACCTCGCCGGCCAACAGCACAGGCTCCGGCGTCGCCACCATGATGCTGGGATTGCTGACGGGCGGCGGCGGAACGGGCTATGGCGGTGCGGCGGCGCTTCAGCCTTATCATGCAGCATACTTGCAGGACGACATAAAACTGACCAGGACGTTCACCCTTAACCTGGGCGTCCGCTGGGACCTGGAACTCCCGGTTTACGAACGTTTCAACCGGACTGCCATGTGGGATGGCGACTATGTCTGGGACATCAAACCGAGCAGTTCCTGGAGTTGGGCGGCGGTGGAGAGCGCCGTCGGCATGTCACTGAAGCAGCCGGAGTGGCTTAAGACGGGCATTATCCGAGGCCGTTTGGTGGCCGGCGCCACCCCGGAACACCCTGGACGGACGGTGATGGATCTTCAGAAATACCAGTTCAGCCCCCGTGCCGGCTTTGCCTGGCAGTTTATGCCGAAGACCGTCTGGCGCGGAGGCTATGGCATTAACTACCTCACCAACACCGGCAGCATGATGTTGAACTACGCCACCTGGAATTTCGGCTATGCCTCCAGTGGGTCGGTATACTCGAGCGGGTCCTTGGATGGAGGCTGAAGCTTTATCACCTCTCTGAGCAATCCATTCCCCAATGGATTGGGCTACATTCCTTTCAGCAGGATGACCACCACAGAATTAAACATGGCGGTCGTGGGCGGCGGGCTGTCCCCTCAGATCAAGAACTGGGACCCGGGCTACGAGCATGTGGTCAATATGAGCATCCAGAGGGAAATCGGCTCCGGGCAGAACGCGTGGCTGATGGAGATCGGCTACAGTGGCAACTTCGGACGCAATCTATCTTTCTACGGCTGGGGTTGGCACATCATGCCCAACGCCTACTATGAGTTGGGCCCCTATGGCGACAAACTCAAGACCCAGGTGCCCAATCCGTTTTATGGGGTTCTGCCCGCCCAGGGGAGAAACGCCTCTAATACGGTCACCTTGGGCTCTCTCTACAACACCAGCCCTATCTGGTCCGACATCTGGAGTATTGGGGATCCGGTGGGGACGGCGAACTACAATGCCGGATACTTGCAGGTCGAGCACCGCTTTGGCCACGGCCTCAGCTATCACGGCGCATACACGTTCTCCAAGCTGCTGAACGACACCGGAAGCCTCGATCAGCAGTACATGCAGGGACGCAATACGGATTCGAATCCGCAGGCCGGATTAGGGATGTGGGACGTTTACGGCGCCGCCAAGACCGACATCGCTCACAAGCTGGTGATGGCGTTCTCCTACGATGTACCGGTGGGGCGCGGCAAATTCTTCCTGGGCAGCCCGCAGTCGCTGGCAGCCATGTTGCTCGATTACGCGGGGGGCGGCTGGCAAGTAGCCGGCATGTCCACCATCCGCAGCGGCACGCCGGTGCAGATTCAGTTGCGCCGCGCCTCGCCGACCAATGCGGTCGGCAACTGGTGGGCGGTAGGCCATGGCAAGGGCACACGAGCAGTGTGGGTTGAGGGTCAACCCTTCATCATGGAAGGCGCCAGCGACCCGCGCAAAGCCATCGACGGCACGGCGGGATTCCAGTACTACTTTAATCCGAAGTCCGTGCGCGAGCCTAAAGGCTTGGAAATCGGCAATGTTCCGACTTCCTGTAGCTACCTGCGCAACCCCGGCTCGATCGGTTTTGACATGGCGGTCATGAAAAACTTCCCCGTCACCGAGCGCGTTAAGTTCCAACTCCGGGCGGAGGCCCAAAACGCCTTTAACCACCTGACGGTTGGATCGCCCGGCAACACGCAGAACAACGCAAACTTCGGTTACATCACTTCCAACGGCGCACCGCGCTACATCATGGTTGCGGGTAAGATCGTTTTCTGAACTGCTCCTAGCCCGAAACTGCAAGACCGCGCCGGTTTTAGCCCGCCGGCGCGGTTTTTCTTGCTCGAAAGACAGTTGCGAGCGCTGTGCCTTCCCAGGCGCCTGCCCAACCAGAATTCGGGCCGGTCACCATGTGCCTGGATAGCAAAAAGCGGGGCTATACCCCTCTTGACACTGGTCGCCGCAATTGGTAGTTTTGGAGTTTCGCCCTGAAGCCGCGTATCCGTGGGTCGGGGGAATTTCCATCCCAAGGGGGCTGTTCCCCTTGGGTTTGGGTGACCGCCGAAAGCAGAGATGAAACAAGGCTATTTCATCGTCGTGCTGGCCCATTCGCTCCACGGGAGGCTGCGCCGCATACATATCCCGCAGCAGGTAGTCTACGGCGTGGTAGCGCTGGCATTCCTGGGGTGCTTCACCTTATTCGGTGTCGTTTCCAGCTACGCCCGCATGGCGTGGAAAGTGGCCCACTACAACTCTTTGCGCCAGGAAATCGATTCTTTGCGGCAGCGTTACCAGGTCCTCCAAAAAGAAGCCGATCAAACCAATCAGCAACTGGCCACATTGCAGATTCTGGCCAAGGAGATTTCCTCGGCTTACGGGATCAAGCAGAAGATGGAGGGCCCCCCAGACATATCTTCGGAAGGGCGACTGACGCCGACCTTCGCCGAGAGCCTGGAAGATTACAATTTCTTGAAGAGCGCCAGTTTCTCCAAGTTCTACCGCCGCTATCCCCGAATGTGGCAAATCAACATCCGGCCCAGTTTGTGGCCTGTCAACGGCCGCCTGCTGAGCCCGTTCGGGCACCGAGACGATCCCTTCTCCGGGGCGATGGCGTTTCATGCCGGCGTGGACATTTCGGCCGCCATGGGAACCCCGGTAAGGGCGGCGGCGGACGGTATTGTCGTACAGGCTGAGGTTTGCAGTGGCTACGGCAAGCTGATCGTGATCGACCACGGAAACGGAATCACCACCTACTATGCGCACCTTTCCCGTTTCGATGTGGTAGACGGCCAGGAAATCCGCCGCGGCCAAATCATTGGGGCGACCGGCAAGTCCGGACGGGCCGTTTCTCCACATCTGCATTATGAAGTGCGCATTGGCGGCAGCCCGGTGAATCCCTACCAGTTCCTGGCAAGAGCATCTGCAGCGGCGGCGGCCAAGCGCGACTTCCCCTTCTGATACCGCTTCTTCTTGTTACGATGTTTTCATTGAAGCCGAGCCGCGCCATCACGCGCCGGGTCCTGCTGGCCGGACTGCCGGGGGCGGCGCTTAGGAGCGCCGGTGGAGTCGG
>CAYSBM010000159.1:0-6218 GCA_964429095.1 uncultured Solibacteraceae bacterium
GAAGATTCTCTTTGAGGATCTGATACTCCTCGTCCCGCTCGGGGAAGTCGATCAGAATTTGCGGCTGGAGGCGGGAGTGGATGTATTCGGGCAGATCGAACGTCGAGGCGTCGTCGTTCATGGTCGCCACCAGGCGGAAATCCGGGTGCGCATGGATCTTGATGCCCGCCACGATGCTTTCCACATAGCGCCGCATGTCAAGCAGCGGCGCCAAGCTGGCCCAGCTCTTCTCGCTCATGCGGTTGCCCTCGTCGAGCACGCATACGCCGCCGCGGATCATGGCCGTGACCAGCGGCGAGGCGACGTAGCGCAGCTTGCCCTCGCCTTCGATCACCGGCGTGATCAACAAGTCCTCGGGCCGCGTGTCCACCGTGGCTTGCAGGATGTAGACTTCACGAGCCAGGCGCTTGGCGGCTGTGTAGGCCAGCGTGGTCTTGCCCACACCGGGCTTCCCGATCAGCCGCGGATTCATGGGCAAGTCCCGCGCGTCGATCACCATCCACGCCGCCAGCAATTGCCGCATGGCGTCCTGCTGCCCAACCCACCGCAGCGGGATTTCGTCCGGATGCGCCAGGTGCAGGGTGACGCCTTCAATTTCTACAACCATAATCAAGCCGCAGCCAACATCTCACGTAAGTTCCAACCGCAGATGACGCTGGCCTGAAACTTGTCGCCGCCCGGCCCCGGCCAGTGCGTTTCCAGGCTCACCCATCCGTGGTAACCATCGGCAAGCAGGGCGCGGATCTGGCCTTTCCAATCGACGTCCCAGGCTCCCAGCAAACCCCAGGCTGGCTTTCCATCCACCAGGCGCACGTCTTTGGCGTGCACGTGCACGATGCGCTGGACCGGGAGCTTGCGGTATCCGCCAGGAAAGGCGTGTTCGCCGGAGACTTCGCAGTTGCCCGGATCCCAGACCAGGCCGCGATTCGGGGGGTTGACACGTTCCAGCATCACCGCCGACTCGCTGGCCGTGGCGATGTTGCACGCCTGTTCGTTTTCAAGCCCGACAATTAAATCCTCTTTCGCCGCCATTTCGGCCAGCCGGAGAAGATCTTCGGCGATGCGGTCATAGCACTTTTCCGGTTCCACAGTCCGCCAGTAACTGAAGACGCGGATGATGCGCGCGCCCGTCGAGTGCGCGATCTGAAAGGCGCGGCGTGTCAGGCGCGGCTGGTCCTCCAAGGTGTGCTTGGCCGCAAAACCGTCCTGCTCGAAACGCTGATCCAGACGCCCCCCGCCCGGCAGCACCACTTTTAGCAGCGGCGACGCCAGAGAGATGATCTTCATCCCCCGGGCTTCTACGGCTGCCTTGGCGGCGGCGACCTCCTCATCGGTGAGGTCCAGAATGTTTTTGCCCCAGACCACCCGCAGTTCCGCGCCGGTCATTCCCACCGGCGCCATGCCCTTGAGCGCCGTCTCCAGGTCCGGCGAGAATTCATCGGTAATTGCCGCCAACGGAAGTTTCGGATCCATAGCAGATCCATTTTAGCGAATGCCGGCCAGGCAACCGGGCGGGTGCGCGGGCCTCAGCCCGCCATCCATGCGCCCGGTCAGAATGCCAAGGAGACCAGGCGGAAAATACTATGTGCGCCGGTAACGCTGGCCACCCACATCCAGCGCCCCAGCGGCGTGGCCAGCATGGCTACCAGAATGATGACAAAACCGGCGCGCGCGATCTCGTTGTAGATGGCCGGAGGAATGCGCAGCGCAAGCAGCAACTTCGAGCCGTCCAGAGGAGGGACCGGCAGCAGATTGAACATCGCCAGGTATAAGCTCAGCGTTCCGGCTTGGACGGCCACTCCGGCCGCGGCGGGCAGCGGGCCGGCCAACCAGACAGCGGCAATTGAGAGCAGCGCCGCGAAAACCACGTTGCTGGCCGGCCCGGCGAGCGCCACCAGCGCCAGGCCGTGTAAACCGCCGCGCAGCTTAAGAGGATTCGTGTTGACAGCCTTACCCCAGCCGAGAAAACCGCCGCTCACCAGCGAAGTGACCGCCGGCAACAGCACGGTTCCCATCCAGTCCACGTGCGCCAGAGGATTCAGCGTGACGCGTCCTTCGAGCCTGGGCGTGTTGTCGCCCAAGCGTGCGGCCACCCAGGCGTGCGCGAACTCGTGCGGCACGGTCAGGATCCACAACAAAGTTACATTGAGCAGCGCGGCTTCGTAATGGAGCACCTTCCTTCAACGGTAACATGCGATGCGGGTTCAAAACCCGGCGCGAAAGGCGGCTACCGCTTCCGATGTCCGCAGGTAGCGGCCATAAATACGCAGGCGTAACACAGAAGCGGCGACACGCAACTCGGCCGCCCCGTTGGCGCTCTTCAAATGTGGGCTGAAGCGCCCCCAGCCGAACTGGCGCGAGGCGCCTCCGTCACACAACTTGCCATCAATAACGAAAGTGATGATTTTCGGTCCGCCGTCCACAATGGCTACAATATGCTGCACGCGGCCGGGAATTACCGTGCTTGGATCCGAGGCCCAGCGGTTCTCGGTTGCGCCGTCGTTGAGAACGATTTCCACCGCAGCTCCGCGCGCCGTGAGCAGCGCAAAGCCCTTACCCCCGGCGGTGCGGTTGTCCAGCAATGTTTGGCCTGGCGCCTTGGTCGGCAGACGCGCCCAGACCTCAAGGGAAAAGCCCTCGCGCAAGTCCTCGCGGCCATAGTCCATGCGCGAGGAGCGGCGCAAAAAACCCGGCAAGCGGGGAGTTCGGATGGCTGCCGGGATGGGGGCGCGCAGATCGGCTAGCAACCCCCGGGTGGGCGCGCTGGCAGCCTCAAATTGCTTCCAGAGACCCTCCAGAAGCAGGGGATCGAGTTCGTGCACCCGTGCGACGTCTTTCTGAGTTTCAGTGAGGAAATACCTGCCGCCGTCTTCGATGAGGTCCGGATAGCTGATGCGCACCAGTGGGTCGTCGTCGTACAGAACGATCTCTGGCTGGCCCCAGCGAATGGTCTTGCCGTGCGGCGTGTTTGTTTCGATTCCGCCGGCCAACCAGGCCGGGTTGCGATCCTCGTAGGCCACCGTACGGCGATGGGGATGCTCGGCAATGAACCGCCCGCCGTGATTGTGGAACCAGTACAGGTATTTGCCGTTGGCGCAGCGCCAGACGAAGTTGGCTGCTCGCGGGTGCTTCACCAGCCGGCCATCATCGAAACGCATGTACACAGGCGGGCTCCAGTTGCGCCCGCCGTCCCGGCTGTAACTAATCGCGGGGTGCCCGTCTATGGTGCGGTAGACTGTGAACAGCGATCCGTCGCTTAAAGCCGCGAAGCTATGCTCCTCGGCGACTGGCCCGCCTCCCGCGGGGGCGCGCAGTCCGATGTCGCCTTCCGGCAGCGTTTCCCAGAGAAGCTTGTCCGGATCGCGCTCGGTTAACAGATTGCTGCTGCGCAGCAGAACACCCTCTGAGGAAGTGAAGAACCCTTCGCCGATGCCGCCCACTTTGTGCAATGGCACGTAACCCGCCCCCTGATGCAGGAAGGGCTTGCCGACGTTCCAGAAGAATTTCAACTTGCCGCGGTAAGGATTACGGCGGTCGATTTCGAATTCCCGCACGGCAATGGCATACCGGCGGGTGGACCAGCTCCGGCCGTGATCGTCTGAGTACTTGAAAACGAAGTGACCCAGGCTGTCCACGCGCCTGGCAAAACCTTCCGCATAGGGAGGATTGTCCGCGATCACGCGGCGCACGTTGTCCGAGTTGTGGTTGTAGAAGACATACACGCGGCCGTACGGCATTTTCAGCAGCACCGCGTAAGAGGCTTCCGGACCGCTGGACGGCTCCACGTCCACCGGCGCCGACCAACTTCGTCCGAAATCGAGGCTGCGCCGCGTTACGATATGCTGGCCGGTTTCTCCTTCCTTGCCTGGCCCGGTGGTGATCACCGCCAGCCAGGCGCCATCGTCCGTCTTTACAACATAAGGCTGATCGGCATAACCCTCATCTGGAAGAACGCGGCCGGTGGCAATGTTGCGCGCATCGCTGCCTCCGTAGGCCGCGGCCATAACAAGCGCGAGCGCTGGAAGCCCGAATCGCATCCAGTTCGAGCCGCCGTCAAGCGCGGAAAACCGGTTCAAGCGCGGAGATCCGGCTGTTCAGCTCCGACACCTCGGCGGCTGTCAACTTGGGAAGCGGCGAGCACGCCAGATCCAGGGCCAGGTCGAAGATGCGTTCGTCACCGGGCGGAATGGCGGCGGTGACATCCTGGTTCAACGTGAAACGCAGAGCCTGGCGCGCGGTGTCGCGGTCGTCGATGGGCTGGTACCAGCATTTCGGCGACGTGCGGCGGGCCGGCGCCGTTGCCGGCGGCCAGTTTCCCATGGCCAGCGCTTTCAAGGCCAGACGCGCCAGACCCTTGGCTTTGGCCTTCTCCAGGATCTGAGGACCGAAGCCGCCGTTCAGCCATGCGTTGGCGTTCACCGGGAACAGTACACTGTCAAGCTCCAGCGCGTCCATCAGCCGCAGCGCCGCCGGGGCGTGGTGCACGGAGAAGCCGATAAAGCGCGTCTTTCCTTCCTTGCGGGCGGCGAAGAAGGTCTCGGCCGCGCCGCCGGGGGCCAGGATCTTGTCCACATCCTCCATTGAGGCGATCCCGTGAAATTGGTACAGATCGACGTGATCCGTGTGGAAGCGCTGGAGCGTGCGTTCCAGCTCCTCGCGCGCTCCGCGGGCGTCGCGGCGGGTGGTCTTTTCGGCCAGAAAGACTCTTTGCCGGTATGGCCGCAGCGCTTCGCCGAGTTTCAATTCCGCTTCCCCGTCAAAGTAGCTGGGGGCGCAGTCGAAATAGTTCACCCCGCGGTCAACCGCTTCTGCGACCCGGCGCGAGGCTTCCTTCTGCGGCATCTTGCAAATTACAATGCCGCCCAAGCCGATGATCGAGAGCTCAACGCCCTGCTTGTAGACGCGGCGCGGCAGAGCAGACTGTGCCGCCCGTAGAGCGGCCGGTGCGGCCAAAAATTCGCGTCGGCGCATGAGAGATCCTCCTCAGGCTCATTCTAGCTCCGGCTACGGGCTGGACGGACGAAGAAGCAGGCCGCCAGGTAGCAGGCCGAGCCGGCCAGCAAGGTCTCCCGCAAGCCGAGATAGATCGCCAGAAAGACCGCCATCACCGAGCCGAGCACGCTGGAAGCCGCGTTCAACGCCCAGGCCCAGCGGACCGCGGGCTTGTGGAGCGCATCCAGACGCGCCAAGCCGGTGGGGAAGGGCATACCCATCAGAAATCCGGCCGGCAAAATGGCTAGCGCCGTCACCACTACGCGGGCGGCCAGCGGCAGTCCCACCAGGCTGCTGGTCATGGGCCCGGCCAGCAGGGCCAATCCAGCCACCAAAGCGGCTACGCCGCCGAGCAGCCAGCGCCACCGCCCAAGGCTTCCCTGCGCGAGCCCTCTGCTCGAGTAACTGCCCAGGCCGCTGGCCATTAGCATGGAGAAGACAATCACCGTGAGCGCATAGGTGGGATGGCCGAGAAAGAGCACGAATTTTTGGATCAGCGCCACCTGAATGAGAATGTAGCCTACGCCAATCAGCACAAAGTAGCTCAGGAACGCCCGCACTCCGGATGGGCACGGGAGCCTGCCGCGCAAAATCAGGGGCGGCAGGGCCAGGGTCAATGCCACTGCCAGGATGCTGATGGCGATGAGTCCAAAAAGCAAGGGTACCGCCCGGTTGATCTTGTAATCGGCGCTCAGGCGCGAAGCGGTCGATAGGAAGCGCCAGATGTCATGCGGCTGAACGGTATAGAAGAAGAAGGGACGGTTGTCGCTGACCGGTGAGACGTCGTGCGCATACCTCTTGAAGAACGAGGTGGGGTTGGAACTCAGCAGATATTCGCCAAAGGCGTTTGACGGCTGATCGCCCGGCAGGTAAACGGGGTGGATGCGTCCGCGGGAGGCGACGCGGCGGATGTGGGCGATGTCGGAGACCGAGAACGGCCCGCGGGAGACGAGAATGGTATCGGTGTTGCCCCAACGGGCTAGATCTTGCGGAGATCCTTCGCGCACCACCATGATGTGGCTGCCCGCATCCGCCACTCCCATCTGCTCCAGCGCCGTGCGCGCCAATACAACCACCCGCAACGACTCGCGGGGCGGGTCGAATCCCCAGCGGGTGAAGGCCAGAATGCCGTCGTCTGTGAGCCGGCTCAAGTAATCGCGAAAGGCGTCGGTGGTGTAGAGCGTGCTTTCTGAGAGCGCGAAGGCTCCGGCCGCAGTGGAGGCCCA
>CAYSBM010000159.1:6228-7210 GCA_964429095.1 uncultured Solibacteraceae bacterium
GTTCCCGCGTGCGGCGTATGTAACAACGGCCGGCCTCGACGTAAATGCGCACCTCGGGCCGCAAATACAACCCCAGGCTGAGTGCGGCAAAGCGCTCACGCATGATTGTGTTGGCGATGATGGGGTTAATTTCGACGCCGGTGACGTCCCGGCTGCCGGAGGCCAGCGCCCGGGCTACGTCGTAGCCGCCCCCGGGGCCGATTACCAGCGTCTTGGCGCCTGGCCGCAGTGCATAGGGCAGTCCCGGACCCTGGCTGAGGAAACTGTTGCGGTCTTCTGTGGAGAGGTTTGTGAAATCGATACGCGGAATGCTGGTGGCCGCGTCGGCGTCAATGACAATTTCCATCCTGCCGCCATCCCTCTGTTCCAGCGCTACCCGTGAAGAGCTGTTCCATTTCACGAAGCGCTCGGCAGACAGAAGCGCACCCTTGGCGTAGCGGACATCGATGACCGGGAAGTGGGCATTGTAGATGAGCAAGAAAACCAGAGCCAGAGCCAACGCGACCCCGCCTGCGCGGCCTGCGCGGTTGCCGGCCAAATTGAACCAGATGGCGGCGGACACGGCATAGACGGCGCCCGCGGCAATGACAGTACTTGGCCCGCCAAAGCGATTCAGCAACGGCACCAAAAGCAGACAGCCGGCCCCGGCGCCGATGAGATCGAAAAAGTATACGCGGTCCACTTTCTGGACCGTGTCGGCGACCACCAGCGAGAGAACCGTCCCGGCGAGGAAGAAGGGCATAGCTGTTGTGAAATACACCAGGCCAAGGGTAAGGTTGGACGGCTCGCCCGTCCGTGTCAAGAGAAATAGCAACGAAGCTAGAACCGCTGCGGCATTGAGAGCCGCCAGCGCTCCCAGTCGCGCGTAGAGAGAAGCGCGCCACCCGGCCACCACGTAACTGAACACGCCGCCTGCACCAAGACCGAACAGAGCGATGGAGATGGCCAGGAACGCGAAATGGTAATAAAAAACCACCGAGAA
>CAYSBM010000160.1:0-2424 GCA_964429095.1 uncultured Solibacteraceae bacterium
CGCACGCTACGCCACCGAGCAGTACCTGGACGGAATCGTGGTGGAAACTCCTCACGGAGTGCATTTTGAGACTTCGAGACTGTGGGAAAAGCACCGCCGGCATGGGAGTATGGAAATTGCGGCTCTGGCGGAATTGCCACGGGATCTGCTGCACGCCATCTCCGGAGGCGTCATTTGCGATTCGCCGCCGGAGCGCTGGGCTTTTCTGGACACCGAGACCTCAGGCCTGGCCGGCGGCACGGGCACCTACGCCTTCCTGGTCGGAGTGGGACACATCGCGCCTGATGGTTTTCACTTAGAGCAGTTTTTCATGCGCGATTACGGAGAAGAAGCCAGCCTGTTGCACGCCTTGAACGAACACCTGTCCCGGTTCGACGTTCTGATTACCTACAACGGCAAGGCCTACGATCAGCCGTTGCTTGAGACGCGTTTTCGCATGGCGAGAACCCGCCCTCCGTTTGCGCGCATGCAGCATCTGGACCTGCTGCACGGCGCCCGCCGCCTCTGGAAACTGCGTTTTGAGAGCTGCCGGCTGGTGGAGTTGGAAAGCCAAGTGCTCGGTGTGGAGCGGCAGGGAGATCTGCCGGGTGAAATGATCCCCTATGTCTATTTCGAGTACCTGCGCACGCGCG
Source organism: uncultured Solibacteraceae bacterium (assembly GCA_964429095.1). GTDB lineage: Bacteria > Acidobacteriota > Terriglobia > Bryobacterales > Bryobacteraceae > JAJFUV01. Next base: position 633 of record CAYSBM010000160.1, read on the forward strand.
AGGCTTTCCGTGTGGCGCCCATTTTCCACCACAATGCGCTGGACATTCTCTCGCTGGCTTGCTTGACCGGCATCGTGACACAAGCCTTCCAGGCGCCCGCCGCCGCGCCGCTCGGTCACGGCGCGGACCTGCTGGGGCTGGCCCGGTGGCTCCGCGCCGCCGAACGCTACGAGGAAGCCATACAGTTGTTCCGGCGCGCTGTCGAGAGCCACATTTCCGATGACCTGATGTTCCGCGCGATGTGGGACACGGCGCTGCTGGAAAAGAAGCTGGGGCGCGCGAACTCCGCCTTGGCCTTGTTCAGCGATCTCGCCGCTGGGGGCAACCCGTATCAAGCGGCCGCGCTCGAAGAACTGGCCAAGCACTACGAGCACCGCGAGCGTCATCTTCAGATGGCGCTGGAGATGACCCGTGCGGCGCTGGCGATCGAGGACACAGCGGAACTCCGGCGGCGCGAAGCCAGGCTCATCAAACGCAGCGCCAAACCCCAGCCGCGGCGGCTGCTATGAAGGCGTCCGGCGGTTATTCCGGCTCGACAAAGACCAGCGCCGACATGCGCCGGGCAGCAAAGCGGATCTTCAGCAAGCCCTGCTCCCACTCAGCCGGCACGCCATCCACATCCGTGACGCGGTAGCGCTCCTGAGCCGGCAAGTGGGCCAGCCGGATGGGAGCTTCGAACGCCCCTTGCCGGTCCCAGCGGTAGACGATCACGCACGCACGCCGGGCGTGCGCGTCGTAGAATGCGATGTGCGCCGACTCAGCGCCCGGCTCCGGCGCGGCCACGTCGAACAACAGCGAATCTTTACGCAGGCCGTTCAACCGACGGTAGTGCTGGATCTCGCTCACAAGCACGGTGCGCTGCGCCTCGGCGATATTGGAGCGCGCATGACGCAGCCCCGAGTTGCCGCCGTCCCGCAGCCATTGCTGCTGATTGAGCAGCACGGTGAACTCATTCAGCATGCGTCCGCCGCTCTGGCAGTTCTCGATTACCAGGTCCGGATTCGCTCTACGCACCGCCGCCAGCGCCTGCTGAAACGCGGCCACGTTCTTCATGACCCCAGCCCTGGTCGCGGGCACAAAAAGAAGCTGATCGTACTTCCACCAGCCGGCCGAATACCGGCTGCGCAGTTCTGCGACATGGTCCAGCAGCCGCCTGGTGAAACCGCCGGCCGTAAGATCCAGCAGGTGACCCTGGATGAATTTCTCATAGTAGCCAGGCTGATCCACCTCCGGGCGGCTTTCTCCAGGTTTCAAATGCACAAACTGCGGGCACGTCCAGATGCCGGCCATTACACCGCGCGAGCGGATCTCCCTCATCAACCGCTCGAACTCGCCGGGAGCAAACTTCGCCGGATCGGGCTCCCAGTGGCCGACGCTCCGATACCAGCCCGCATCCACGATGAACGCGTCGAATCCGTAAGGCGCCATCGCATCCACTTGCTTGCGCAGTTGCCGCCCGTTGATGTCAAAGTGCATGGCATACCAGTGGTTGTAGCTGAGCGGATAGAACGGCGCCGGCGCCGGATAAAGCCGCCGGGCCAACTCCGCGCGCGCCTCCAGGTAGGCGCGCCTCGCCAGGGTCTCGTCGGATTGCGCCACCGGGCAGATCAGCAGGGCCGGCCCGTCGATGCACTCGCCCGGCGCCAGTTTCAACTGCGTTTCCGCAGGCGGCAGCCAGATCCGGCATTCGAAGCGTTGCTCGCCGCCATTAAAGGCCGCTTCCCAGCCGCCGCTCCACTCAAGCCCAAAGTAAAAACGGTTGGCTCCACCCCCCCCCACCCAGTAAGGAGTC
>CAYSBM010000160.1:2434-7134 GCA_964429095.1 uncultured Solibacteraceae bacterium
CGGAACTATGGAGACGGCTCGAGGAGACTAGCGGCGCCGTGGGTTGCCACGCCCGTTGCTGCTGCCGGAAGGAGAGTGAATCCCAGCTCCGTAGCCAGCGGGAACCGCCAGGCGTGCGCCAGCGGGCCGTCCATGCCGGGAACCACTGAACCACACGCAGTGAATTGGATTCGTTGCCCATCTGCACGTGTGCGCGAATGAGTGCGCTCGAACGCGCCAGCTCGACAACCCATGTGGCCCGGAGCCCGCCTGCCAGCGGGAGGCGGGAGCTGGCGCGATAGCAGACCGGGTCTGCAACCACATGCCACTTTGCGCGCTGCGGGCCTTTCACGGCGCTAATCAGATCCAGAGGAAACCAATCGCTCAGGGCGACTGTGCCGTCTTCGGCAAAAATAGCTGCGCCGCTCGAAGCCCAGAAAGCCCCGGCAATCGCCGGAACTCCCTGGGCGGTGGCGCCCAGTTCCAGACGGATCGCCTCATTACGCAAAGTGGCGCAGGGTGAGGCAAGAGCGAGGAGGAATGCTAAAGCGGGAAGTAGACGCACCGGGCAGCCGCTCATCGATTCGAGCTTACAGAACCAGCCTGCGAAAAAGCCAGCGGCTCAAGCTTCCACGGGGAGGTCGGGCTGGCCAGGTGCGCGGCCCAGCTTCGGCGGCAGCTCCTGCATGGGCCCCATCCATAGCAGCTCCCGTTCGATGTCCTGGTGCAGACGGTATGATTTCTTCACATCGGCAATCCTGGCCCCGCGCACCGATATCTTGGCCATGTCGTACTGGCCGATGCCGCACTGGGAGCAATATTGCAGATACCCTAACCAGTCGGCGTTGATGCCCATGCACTCGACAGCCACACGGTCAGCGGCCACGTAATCGGTGCTGGCGATGGCAATGCGGGAGGCGACCGGCGTGCCGCTGGCCGGTCCGTTGCCCTCCATGCCTTCGAACCCGTCGATAACCGCAGCGCCCCAGAACGGCCTCATCTTCTGCGCGGTCAGAAACATGTTGTAGTGCGTGCCGCGCACGCCGTTGTGATACTTGCGCTTGTCGTTCCAATTGGGCCCTTGCTTAAGCACGCTCCGCAGAGGCGCGCCCAGCGTCATGTTCTTCACCGATAGCGTGGCGATGGTTACGTTGTGCGTCTTCATGACCGCGGAGCAGATAACGTAGGCGTCCGGATCGAGCAGCGCCGCCGCCAGGCGCACCGGGGTCACATGCCAGTCATAGTCAATCAAGGGGATGGTCTCATAGCGCCCGTCGCGGTTCAGGTCGAGCAGGCTTACCTTGCGGTCGCGGTGTTCGTTTACCACCTGTTGATAGCGGAAGTTCTCAAAACCATGCATGGTGTCGCCGGCCGAGGACTCGGCAATAATCACCGGCCCCTTGAAACGCGGCTTCACGTAATCCAGGATGCCGTTGAGCGCGTCGGCGTGGGTGGCCGCCAGTTGGTTGACCGTGGAAACCAGATTGGGTTTGATGATGACGTACTTCTTGCGTTTCAAGGCAGGGCGGATCTGCTCGTCAATTGCTTCCAGCGATTCGCACACGATGCGGCGGCGGTTCTCGCCGTGCGCAATCGACACAGTGGCCTGGCGGTCATTCGGGACTACGGGCTCCAGAACTTTCTTTTCTTGTGCGGCGGCCCGCGCCGCCAGTCCGGCGCCGATGGCCGTGTCGAGAAAGTATCTCCGGGAAAGTCCGGTCCTGTTCAAGCGCATCGCATCTCCTGTCCTGTGAAGCCTGATTCATATTATAGTCAAGGGTTAGGAGGCACCATGATGTCGGACTCTTCGCGTCGTAGATTCCTGGCCGCCAGCGCGGTATTGCCGGCGGCTGCATTGGCCAAGTCGTCGAGCATTTCAGAGAGCAGCGCCACGCTGGCCGCGCCTGCCGCCGCACCCGTATCGCCGGCCAAGCCGCAGTACAAGATCTTGGGCCGCACCGGTCTGAGGGTCACCACGGTCAGTTTCGGCTGCATGATCACATCGGATCCCAGCGTGATTGAGCGCGCCGCCGACATGGGCATCATTCATTTCGATACCGCTCGCGTCTACCAGGGTGGCAACAACGAACGCATGGTGGGCGCGGCGCTGAAGAGCCGCCGCAAGAATTTGGTGCTGTCGAGCAAATCCGGAGCCAGGACCAAAGAAGAAGCTCTGGCCCACCTGGATACCAGCCTGCAAACGCTCGGCACCGACTACCTGGATATCTGGTACCTGCACAACAAGACCAAAGCCGAACAGGTCAGCGACGAACTGCTGGAGGCGCAGCAAATCGCCAGGAAAGCGGGAAAAATCCGCTTCACGGGGGTCAGCACGCACTCCGGCTAGGACGAAGTCATCCAGGCTGCCATCAAGTGCGGCAAGATCGACGTGGTTCTGGTGGGGTACAACTTCGCGACCGACCAGAAGGTGGCCGAGGCCATGGCCGCGGCGCACAACGCCGGTCTGGGTGTCGTGGCGATGAAGGTCATGGCGGGCGGTTTCCGCCGCATGAAGCCCGGCGAAAAGGCCTATGACATCATGAAGCGCGACGGCGCGCCGCTGGCCGCCTTGAAGTGGGTGCTCAAGAATCCCAACATCGACACCTGCATCCCCAGCATGACCGACATGGACCAACTGGAAGAGAACTTCCGGGCCATGTCGGAGAAGTTTAGCGCCGAAGACGAGAAGATCCTGGCCGAACAGCTTGAATTCATCCGGCCATTGTATTGCCGGCAGTGCGGCGCCTGCGAAGGCAAGTGCCCGCATGGTCTCCCGGTAGCCGACATGCTCCGGTGCCTGATGTACGCCGAGGGCTACGGGCAGTATCCGCTGGCGCGGGAGCGTTTTCTGGAGTTGCCCGACCAGGCGGCCGCCGTTCGTTGCCGCGACTGCTCCAGTTGCACCATCGTCTGCCCCAACGGCGTGCGCGTCAGCGAGCGCCTCATGCGCGCCCAGGAACTGCTGGCATGAAGCGGTTGCTACTGTTATTCACTGTCGTGGCCTGCGCGTTGTTGGCTCAGAAGCCTGACTGTTCGCTCGTAGCTGGCTGGCAGCAAAAGGGTCCCGCGCGCACCTTCACAGCCGACAAGCTGTACGATTACATGAACGGGAATTCGGAAGGCTATCTGATCTACCAGTTCGTACGCATGAACGGTGTCACCTGCACCTCGTCCGACACAACCATTGTGTTTGACGTCTCGGAGATGGCCAGCGCCGATGCGGCTTACGGTATCTTCGTATCCAACCGCGACCCGCGTCAAAAGACCGAGAAGATCGGTATGGCCGGACAAGTGTTGCCCCAACGCGCGATCTTTGCCAAGGACAAGTATTTTGTTGAATTGGCCGCCAGTCCCGCCGGAGACCACAGCGCTGTGCTGCGGAGCTTCGCGACGGCCATGGAGAAGCGCATCGAAGGGCGCACCACGCTCCCCGACGCGCTCGCGTGGTTTCCTTCTGAAGGCCTGGACGCCGACGCCATCCGCCTGGTGCCGGAAAGCGTGCTGGGTTTGCGGATGTTGAAGCGCGGATTCGTCGCTCCCTACACCAGCGGCAAGGCGTTTGTGGTCGAGGAGGCCAGCGCCGCTTCGGCGGCCAGCGTGTTTGAGCGTTTGAAGGCACGCATCGGCGAGACCACGCCTGTCAAGATCGCCGAGGAAGCTTTCCAAGCCACGGACCGTTATCTTGGAAAGCTCTGTGTTTTTCGCAAAGGCCGGTACCTGGCGGGATTTGCCAACCTGAAGCCCGAAGACGACGCCGTGGCCCGGGCCCAGAGCTTGGCCGCGAGAATTCCTGAATAGAATTCAGCGCCGGGCATTTCGGAGGGCTGAATCCTGCGCCGCGCAGCGGCGGGCGATGGCGAGCCGCACCCATACGCGGTTATAATCGAGCATGCCGTTTTGCCCTGCTCTTCTGGTGCGTCAGAATTTCCCCGACCGGAGTCTGAAGGACATCCCCGGCGCCGTTCGCAGCGAACTTGAAGGCGCGGGTTTTGCCGCGCGTGTCCACCCGGGCGGCCGGATCGCCGTCGGCGTGGGGAGCCGCGGAATCTCCAACCTGGCCCTCATCGTCCGCTCGGTGGTGGACTACTGGAAATCCGCAGGAATGCACCCCTTCATCTTCCCGGCCATGGGCAGCCACGGCGGAGCGACTGCCGAGGGCCAGGCCGGCGTCCTGGCGCACTTTGGCATCACCGAAGCGTCCATGGAGTGCCCGGTGGTGAGCAGCCTGGAAGTGGTTCAACTCGGCCAGACACCCGAAGGAATCGCCACCTCGATGGACCGCTCGGCTTATGAAAGCGATGGCGTAATGCTCATCGGCCGCGTGAAATGGCACACGGATTTTTCGGGCCGCATCGAAAGCGGTCTGTACAAGATGATGGCCATCGGGTTGGGAAAGCTTGACGGCGCAAAACGCTACCACGCTTATGGCCACAGAATTGGGCTGGAGCGCGTCATCCGCTCGGTGGGACGCCAGGTGCTGGCGAGCGGCAAGATCTTGGGCGGCCTTGCCATTCTCGAGGATGCCTACCACCACACGGCGCAGGTTACCGCAGTTCCCGTTGAGATCATGGAGCAAAAGGAAGAGGAACTGCTCGATCTGGTCAAGTCCTGGATGGGACGCATCCCTGTGCCCGAAGTCGACATTCTGATCATGGACGAGGTGGGCAAGAACATTAGCGGCGGAGGCATGGACACCAAGATCGTAAACCGCGACATGCATG
>CAYSBM010000161.1:0-1365 GCA_964429095.1 uncultured Solibacteraceae bacterium
GCGGCCTCGCCCAGGACAGCGCAACTTGATAGAATATTGGCTTCATTTGAAACGGAGGCACCGGAGTGTTGTCGGTAGGGTTCATCATGCGCGTTCTCAGTTACCTTTACAACGCAGTTCTGGCGTTCTTCCTGCTGGGGGTTTCCAGCCTGGCATGGGCTTCCGGCCAGCACAACTTGAATATCGGCATTCTGCCGTGGCAGCGAGCTGCTCTCACCTATTGGCTGTTTGCCTTCGGTGTAATGGCCGTGGTGGTGACTGTGGCCTCTATTTTCGGCAAGGGCAGGATCGTCTTCTTTCTCTGGAACTTGCTGGTGCTGGTAATTCTGATCCGGGGTTATGTCTTTTCGCCGTTCAGTTTCACCAGTAAGTCACAACTGACCTTTGCCATCTGGTTGGTTCTGGCGACATTGGTGGCGGTAGCGGGCGCTTGGTTCGCCTGGCGCGCCAAGCCCGCCCGCGCCTAGGCCCGGCTCCACCAGCCGAGCGATTATGACCAGATCGACCGCCCGGTATGCGCCTCGCGTGACGGCTGGGGTTATTACGGTATGCTCAACGTGGCGGCGCTTCGGCCCTGGAAACCCGCGATCACTGAGTTAATACCTATGCCGGGTCCGGCCTGAGCTTCAGAAGGCTGGCCGCCTCACCGCAGCCCGGCCAACCCCGGCACGCCGCCCATAGAAGGCGCCAGGCGCACGGCGCGCAAAATGGCGCCCTCCAGCGCTTCGGCCGCGGCCGAGCCTACCGCGTTCACGTCGGCTTCCGCGGCGCCCAAAGAAAGGGCGATGACCAGGTCGCCGTCAAACATGGTGTGGACCGGACGGATCGTGCGCACCATGCCGTGCTGGGCCAACTGGGCGACCTTGACCGCCTGCACCTTGGTGAGCCGGGCGTTGGTGGCCACTACAGCCAGAGTGGTGTTCTCTTCGAACGGCTGGCGGAGCGGACCTCCTCGTCTTATCGCCTCCGCGGTGCCGGCAAATTCCATGCCGCGCGGTCCCTTGCGGGCGCCGGCAATGATTTTTCCGGTGGCTGGATCCAGTACGTCTCCGAAGGCGTTCACCACCGCCAGCGCGCTTACCATCACCCCCTGGTAGCGCCCCCCCAGGGCCACGGTGAAGCTGCCCAGTCCGGACTTCATGGCCCGCGGCATGCCAAAGATCTTGCCCACGGTGGCGCCGGCGCCCGCCCCCACCGCGCCTTCCGCCACTGGGCCAGCGTGAGCGGCATGGGCGGCAGCCAGACCCATTTCGCGGCTGGGACGGATGTCGGCTTTTCCGATCCCTAGGTCGTAAATAATGGCCGCCGGGACGATGGGCACCCGCGCCGCCGAGGTAGGGAACCCCACGCCGCGGCCTTCCAAGT
>CAYSBM010000161.1:1375-7132 GCA_964429095.1 uncultured Solibacteraceae bacterium
CGCCGTCGCGCTCCAGGCGGTCCAGGACGCTCGTCGCCGTGGACTTGCCGTAGCCCGCGGCCCGGGCGAGGTCGGGCGTGGGCCGCGGCCCGTCCCGCCAGAGCAAGTAGAGGATGGTGTTCTCCGCGCCGCCGAGGTCGGGAACCCCACGCCGCGGCCTTCCCAGTACTGGCGGACGCCACTGGCCGCTTCCAAGCCGAACGCGCTGCCGCCGGCTAGCACCACGGCGTGGACGGCGCCGGTTACATGCAGCGGGTTCAGGGCTTCAAACTCTTCCGTGCCGGCGGCTCCGCCCCGGATGTCAGCGCCCGCAACCGCTCCGGCCTCGGTCAAGATTACGGTCACCCCGGTCAGCGCTTCGAAATCGGTGGCGTGGCCCACGCGGATGCCCGCTATGTCGGTCAAACCTTTGCTGGAGAGTAGGGCCGAATGTTGTTTGGTTGCATCGTGGTTCAGAGGTGAAAACGGTTTGCTCGATTTGCTGAAACCGCGGATCCTTGCAACTCAGGAATTCTACGGCCTCGCTTTTCGGGCTATCCGCAATATCTTTCGTTCGCCGCACTACGTCGACGACATCGTATTGCAGATGGATACCATTGGTGTGGGCAGCCTGCCCATTGTCGTTCTCACCGGATTTTTCAGCGGCGCAGTCATGGGGTTGCAAATGTCGCGCGCGCTGCAAACCTACGGCGCGGTGGGGCAGACCGGACAGATCGTGGCCATCACGCTGGTTCGTGAACTGGGACCGGTATTGACGGCCCTGGTGGTGGCCGGACGCAATTCCTCCGGCATGGCAAGCGAATTGGGGTCGATGAAAGTCACCGAGCAGATTGACGCCATGCGCGCGCTGGGCACGGACCCGGTGCAGAAACTGGTGACGCCGCGCCTGATCGCCACCTGCGTCGTGCTGCCGCTGCTCACAATCATTGCGGATTTTGTGGGCATTTTCGGCGGCTTTGTGATCGCTTATTTCCTTTTGAACCTCACTCCCGCGCAATATTGGAACAATGTTTATCAATCGCTGGAGTACAACGACATCACACAGGGGCTGGTGAAACCCTTTGTGTTTGCGTTCATTATCGCGCTAGTGGGTTGTTTCTATGGCATGCGGACCACCGGCGGAACGCAGGGCGTAGGCCGCGCCACAACGCAAGCCGTGGTGGTGGCGAGCGTGTGGATTTTTATCGCCACTTTTTTCATCACCAGGATCTTTGTCAGCCTCTAGACGGTCATGTTGGAAGGCGTCAGCCAGCCGGTATTGAAATTCGACGATGTTTCGCTCAGCTTCGACGAACAGCGCGTGCTGGATTCGCTCTCCTTCCAGGTATGGCCGGGCGAGTCCCGTATTCTGCTGGGGGCCGCCGGCAGCGGCAAGACGGTGCTGCTGAAAACTGCGCTCGGGCTGGTGAAGCCCGATTCCGGCTCCGTGTGCGTGTTCGGCGAGGATTTGCGCGGATTGCGAGAGTCTGAATTGTTCGACCTCCGCAGCCGCATCGGTATGGTGTTTCAAGAAGGCGGTTTGTTCGACAGTCTCACCATAGAGGAAAATGTGGCCTATCCGCTGGTGAATCAGCGCTTGCTGCACTGCCCGGAGGACCAGGTGAGGACGAAGGTCGAGCAGGCCCTCCGCTTTGTGGAACTCGAGCACACGCTGGAGAAGTTTCCCAGCGAACTGTCCGGCGGCATGCGCCGCCGGGTGGGCATTGCGCGGGCTGTGGTGGCCGAACCGCCTCTGGTGCTTTACGATTCGCCGACCGCAGGTCTGGATCCCATCACCAGCTACACCATCATGGCCTTGATTCTGAAACAGCGGGACCTGAAGAAGACCACTTCCGTGATCGTCACCCACCGCTATCAGGACGGACACATGATCGCCAACTATTTCTATGACCCGAACACCGGGCGCGCCGTGCCGGCCGGCGGCAACGGCCACCGCGCTTTCCAAAGCACCGTGTTCATGGTGTTGCGCGAGGGCCGCCTGGTTTTCGAAGGCACGCAGGACGAACTGGAAGCCTCCAGAGATCCCTACGTGTCGAAGTTCGTGAAACGATCGGAGAATTGACTTATGCCATCGGCCAAGAAAGTTAGTTGGGCGCAATTGAAGGTAGGGATTATGGCGGTTGTCGCCATGACCATTCTGGGCGTCCTCATTTTTTACCTGACCGGAAGTAAGAAATTCTTCGCCCGCCCGGCGATTGTATACACCTATCTGGACGACTCGGCGGCGCTGGCCAAGGGGTCCCCGGTGCGGCTGAACGGCTTTCTGATCGGCAATGTGAGCAAGGTGGAGTTGTCCGGCTCAAACATTCCCCAGCGCATTGTGAAAGTGGAAATGGCCATCGACCCGGAACGGCTGCGCTCGATCCCCGTGGATTCGGTCGCCGCCATCAGCGCCGAGAACGTACTGGGCACCAAGTACATCAACATCCGGATGGGCCGCAGCGCCACCGTAGTCAGAAACGGTGGAGAAATCCCCAGCCTGGATACCCGCGAGTTCGACGAGGTGGTGGCCTCCGGCTACAACGTGATGGTGGCGGCGCAGGGCCTGCTCAAGCGTATCGATGCGATCGTCTCGCAGGTGGAAGCCGGCAAAGGATCTATCGGCAAGTTCCTGGTGGACGATGAGTTCTACAACCGGCTTACAGCCACCGTGGCGGAAACCCAGAAAGTCGCCGAAGCCATTGGAAGCGGCCGCGGCACCATCGGCCGCCTGATCTACGACGAGCGGCTCTACGAGGAGCTTCGCAGTTCGGTGGCGCGCGTCGATGGGCTGCTCCAGGATTTGCAGGAAGGCCGCGGCACAGCCGGCAAGCTCATTCGGGATCCGGCGCTTTACGAGGAAACCCGTAAGAGCGTGGCGGAGATGCGCCGCATCCTGGCGGACCTGAACGCGGGCAAAGGCACGGCAGGCAAGCTGCTCAAGGACGAGCAGGTGCATCGCGAAGCGGCCTGCACGCTGGCCAGATTCAACCCCACGCTCGACAAGCTCAACTCGGGCCAAGGCACGCTGGGGCAGTTGCTGGTGAACCCGCAACTGTACGAATCGCTGAACGGCGCCACCCAGGAGATGCACGCCTTCATGAAGGACTTCCGGGCGAACCCGAAGAAATTCCTTCGCATCAAGCTGAGTCTGTTTTGAAACCCTCCAAGCGCCTCATTGTGAATGCCGACGATTTCGGCTTCACGCACGATGTGAACCGCGGCATCATCGATGCCCACCGCCATGGCGTTCTCACGGCAACCACGCTGATGGCCAACGGAGCGGCGTTTCAAGATGCTGTGCGGCTGGCCGCCGAGACGCCCTCGCTCGATGTGGGCGCGCATCTCACGCTGGTGGGCGGCCCGGGCCAGCCCGCCTCGGTGGGCGCACTGCTATCAGCACTGGCGCTGGGCCGTGTACGGCCTTACGAGGAATTCACGGCTAAGTTGTCGCGCCTGTTGGAAGCCGGCCTCAGACTCACGCATCTGGACACCCACAAGCACACGCATCTTTGGCCCCCAGTACTTGATGCGCTCTTGCGGGCCGCCGAGCAGTTCCGGATAAGCTGGATCCGCGCGCCGCTGGATCACCCGGCGGCCTGCGCGAGTTGGAAGGGGCGTTTGGCAGCCCTGGCCGCACCAGGCTTGCGCCGGAAGATTGCGTCGCGCGGCCTGCGGACCACGGAGCACTTCGCGGGGTTCGCCATGACGGGCAAGTTCGGCGCAGCGGAGTTGGCGGGCTTGGTAGGACGGCTGAGCGCCGGAGTAACCGAATTCATGTGCCATCCGGGCTATTGCACTTCTGAGCTGAGGGCGGCGCGCACGCGCTTGAAGGAGAGCCGCGAGCGCGAGTTGGAGGCCTTGACTTCGCCTCAGGTGCGCGAAGCGCTAACGCGCGCCGGCGTCGAGCTTGTCAACTACCGGATGCTGGGAACCTGAATAGCCGCCCGGCCCGCCAATCCAGCGCCACCGCACACCTCAAGCGAAGTTGATTACCAGCTTGCCCACGCCGTCACGGTAGTGCTCCAGCATATCGAACGCAGCGGATACGCGCTCGGCCGGTTCGCAATGCGTCACCAGCGGGCCAAACAGATTGGGGTGGCGCATTAGCAGCTCAATAGCCAGTTCGGATTCGTGATTCGAACGCCGCACGGTAAAGTAAGACAGCTCCTTGCGGCGCATGACATGAAAATCCAAGGGCACTTGGACCTCTGTGGGTATACCCGTAATCACCACCCGGCCCGCCGCGCGCGCCACTCCCAAACACTGATTCATGGTGTTGTCCTTGGCCGCGCAGTCAATCGCCACGTCCACTCCTTTTCGGCCGGTTTCCGCCTCCAGCCACGCCACCGGGTCGTCCGCATATGGGTCCAACGCCGCGCAGGCGCCGGTGGCCAGCGCCAATTCCCTCCGCGCCGCCACAGGTTCCACGGCCCACACGCGCGATGCCCCGCACAGCTTCAAGACCGCTATGGTCAATAAGCCGATCGGCCCCGCGCCGAACACCGCGGCCGTCTCGCCTGGCGTGATGCCGGCAAATTTCGATGAGTGCAGGGCGATGGCCAGAGGCTCAAAAAGGGTCCCCGCCGCGAAACTTAACGTTTCAGGTAACGCCAGCAGGTTCACGGCCGGCACAGTTACGTAATCCCGGAAGTAGCCCGGCTCTGGAGGCATACTCATAAAACGCAGGTTGGCGCACAGGTTATGGAGCCCTCGTCGGCAGAACTCACAGCCATAGCAATAGATGGCGGGTTCCAACGCGACCCGGTCTCCCGGGCTCCATCCGGAAACGCCCGCTCCGGCTTCTACCACCGTTCCGGTGGGCTCGTGGCCGATTACTTGGGGATATACACACTCGACGTCGCCCACCCGGCCTTCGGCATAATAGTGCAAGTCGGATCCGCACACGCCGACGGCCTGCACGCGCACCAAGACCTGTCCCGGGGCCGGCTGAGGCGGCTCACTCTCGCGCAAGACGAACCGGCGGGTAGCCGCGAGTTCCACCACACGCATAGAAGAGGCCTTACTTCTTAAAAAGATTGTCAAAGGCAGCCCGGGCGTCGCTGGGCTTTCGCGGCGCCGGATCGATATAGGAGGCAGGCGAGTAACCGGCCGGCAGGACGTCCCGGGCCACGGTAACCCGCGGAGAGAAAAGCTCGCACTCGTTGGGTTGGTCCTTGGCTGCAATACGGACGGCAATAGGCTTGCGGCACTGGAACCGGGTGGAAGGTTCAAAGTGAGCACATTGTTTGCAGCAATGCAGAGGGGCCGCACACTTTGGGCAGGGACCCTTGAAATCGGTGCCGGGCGCCAGCGGTGTGGCGCAATTCCAGCATCGCGCCGCGGTTACGGTCTGGACCAGACGCGGCAGGCGAGGTCCGGTCACGTCCAGAGGGGGGCGTGGACCAGGCTGCCGCGGGCGCTCCCGCTCCGTGCCGCTCCGCCCGCGGTCGGCATCTCCATCCATATAGCCGCGCTGTCTGTATTTACGATCGCCTTCCATTTCGCCACTCCTGGGGAGGGATTGCTCCCATGGTTGTCTCTCTGAACGGCGCCCGGGCTGTCACCTCCAAAGATCAGGGGAGCCACGTTGAATGGAGCAAATCAAAAGTCTCGTTCTCAGTCAACTTGGTTAGTTAGTCTTGGGCAAGCTCCGGATCTAGCCCGGCCTCTGATTCGGCAGGTTCACCACCCCGCCCTGAGCCTTAAGTACCTATGTAGCACGAAACGGCCCCGCTTGCCACTCTTTTTTCAGTCCCCGCGAGTCCTCGCAAGGCC
>CAYSBM010000162.1:0-6085 GCA_964429095.1 uncultured Solibacteraceae bacterium
CGAGTTTATTCTGCTCCTCAAACCGTTTCCGGTTGCAGCCGAGGGGTTTTTTGTTGATGGCAGTACATTGATAACGGCATCATAGCTAGGCTCCTTGCAAAGCTCGCCCTGGATCCTAGGCTTCGGCTGATGTCTGGCGTTCGTGGTGCAGGACTTAAACGGACGCGGGCCTCACCAGGGACGGAACAGCAGTGCGGGTGTTCAAACACCAGGCTGGCCGGCGCGGGATCCAAGCCCAACTTGGGCGGACCGCATCGCGGAGGGGACATCATGCACCTCACCCCCCTCTCCGGATGCGGTCTTTCTTTTGGCTTGCGTAACGCTAAGGGGATTCACCAGCAGAGTGTGCCGGTGCGGGGCGTCTCGGCCGGATTGGGCAGGTATAGCGTCTTACAGCGCTCACAGCGGTAGATTTCCGCATCGTCGCCGTACAGCCGCCGCACCTCGTCACCGTAAAAATACCAGCGCTTCAAATGTCCAGCGCAGAGCTTCCCCTTGCTGTCCTTTTCGTTACAGGCGCGCATGCGCAAGAGGCGGCGTTTAACCTTGGTCCCATCGCTCAAAACCGCAACAATTTCCGCCTTCTCGGCGCTTGCTGGAGGGGCTGCTTGTACAGGGTCGGACATCGGATTCTTCCGCTTCTCAGGATTTCGATTTCGAGTATAGCATCGGCAAGCTGTGATAGCCTCCCAAAGTAAGCATCCGGACTGGAGAACCATGCAAAGACGCACCTTCCTTTCACTCCCCGCTCTACCGCTCTCGGCTGCCGAAGGCTGGAGTTGGGAACGCTGGCGCACAATTAGCGGCGAAAGCCGCCCGGCAATCAGCACAGAACAGACCGGGCGCGCGGACTTGTGCAGCCTTCTCATGCAACAGGGGCGCACGATTGCTTCACCCGCAGCATGGAGGGGCCAACGCGCGCAAATCGCCCAAGTGCTCGAAGTCTTCCTCGGCCGGCCGCCTTCGGCTCGCCCGCCTCTGGAGGCGAAAATGAGCGGCGAATCACGGTGTGAGGGCTACCGCCGCCACACTCTGGCCTTTCAGACAGAACCCGGAGAGTTTGTGCCTGGCTTTCTGCTGACGCCGGACCGGTTGCGCGGCCGCGCGCCGGCCGTCATTTGTCCTCATCAGACCGCGCAGGAAGGCAAGAAGGAACCCGCCGGCCTGGCTGGCAATCCCCGCCTGCACATCGCCCACCGCTTGGCGCAGCGAGGCTATGTCACCTTCACTTATGACGCAGCCTGTTTCGGAGAGCGTCACGAGGCGGCCACCAACCACTACGGTGACGCAATCCCGTTTTACCGCCGGCATCCGCACTGGTCCATGATGGGCAAGATGGTCTGGGATCTCAGCCGCGCCATCGATTATCTGGAGACGCTTCCCTTTGTCGATGGTTCCCGGATCGCCTCGATCGGACACTCGCATGGCGGTTATACCACGCTATTTGCCATGGCCTTGGATGAGCGCGTCCGTGTGGGCGTGTCCAATTGCGGCTTTGATACCTTCCGGTACGACGGCAACCCCTACCGCTGGTCGCACGCCACGGCGCTGCTGCCGCGCCTGGGTTTCTATGTCACCAGCCCCTATATCGGGCCGCGCTTCTATGCCGGCGTGCCGGACTCGGAAACCATACAAATCCCCTTCGACATGCACCATGTGCTGGCGCTCGCCGCGCCGCGCCCCCTCCTGCTCAGCACCTCCGATGAGGATGCGGTCTTTCCCAACGCCGGATGGAGCGCACGGCAAGCACTGGGGCGGCTGGCGCCCCTTTATGCGATGCTAGGATGCGAGGACCGGCTGGCCAGCTTCTTTTTTCGCGGAGGCCACGGGTTCCCACCCGAGGCCGAGCGTATTGCTTTCGAGTGGCTGGATCGCTGGCTCAAAGGTTGAAATCAAGATGCAAGAATCCCTAAACTTAAGCCGCCGCGCCTTTTTGGGAACGGCGTCGGCGGCGGCGGCTCCGTCCGGCGCCGCGCCGGCGCGCGATATGGTGATTAACGCGCACGATCATTTGCATCACCACGGCTTCAAGGACTGGCGGGAATACGACCGCCGGGTCATCGAAGCCGCCGACAGACTTGGAGTTGATCAGATTTGCTGTTCCATTTTGCCCCCGGAGCGCCCCACGACACTGGAAGGCTTCCGGCTGTGCAACCAGTGGCTGCTGGAAGCCATACGCCGCTTTCCCGGACGCATTCTCGGCTACGTTTTCGTCAATCCCGGCTATCAACGGGAAGCGCTCGAAGAGGTTCGCCGCTATGTAGAGGGCCATGGCTTTATCGGCGTGAAACTGTACAACGATTACCTAGTGACCGAGCCGGTGGTAGAACCCCTGCTGGAATTGGCCGGGCGCATGAAGATCCCCATTCTGCATCATGCCGCGCATGCCTCCTGGCTCAGCCCCCCGCAGCCGCGCGTCAGCGACGCCGGCAACATCGCCGAGGCTGCCCGCAGGTTTCCCGAGACCATGCTGATTTGCGCGCACATCTGCGGCGGCGGCGATTGGGAGTGGACCGCCAAGACGCTGCGCACTGCGCCCACAGTTTACCTGGACACCAGCGGCAGCGTGATCGACGAGGGAACCGTTGAATTCGCCGTGCGCATGCTGGGCGCGGAGCGGCTGCTGTTCGCATGTGACATGAGCTGGACCGCCAGTATCGGGCGCATGCGCAGCGCGGAACTGAGTCCGGAGGACCGCCGGAAAATCCTGGGCGCCAACATGCAACGCATATTGAGCCGGAGGGGGCGGGCATGATCGACGTCAACGCCTACCTGGGACACTTCGCTTTCCGCCAAGTACGCTACAACACGGCGGACAAACTGCAGGCGCTGAAGGATGACAAGCAAATCGAGCTCGCCCTCGTGTCGCGCGCCGCTGCCGTCACTTACCGCAATGCACAGTCGGGCAACGAAGAGCTGGCCGCTGAAATCCGGCGGCGCCGGGACCGCCTGCTCGGAGCCGCCGTGCTCAATCCGGCCTACGCCGGCTGGCAGGAAGACCTGAAAATCTGCCACCAGGAATTCGGCATGCAAGCCCTGCGCTTATATCCGCGCTGGCATAACTATAAGCTCACTGACAAAAGCTGCATTGAAATGGTCCACGCGGCCGCTGAGTCCGGCATGGTCATCACCATCCCCATTCGCGTCGAGGACCGCCGCCAACAGAGCTGGCTGGTGGATGTTCCCAACGTCGACTACAACGAAATTGCCGCCCTGATCCGCGCCGTCCCGCGGGCGCAGTTCATTCTGATGAATGGCAGCGGCTTTGCCGGCTCCGTGCTCGGCCGCAAGGATAACGGTCTTGGCGCCAACTACGCCATCGAAATTTGCCTGCTCACCGCGTTGCTCGGCAACGAACTGGCGCAACTTCTCGGCAGCCTTGGCGAGGACCGCAGCGTTTTCGGCACCGGCATGCCATTCCATTACCCCGACCCGGCCATCGTGAAGCTGGAGGTGCTGGAAGCCAGCGCCGCAGTGAAAGAGAAGATCCGGCGCTACAACGCCGCGCGCATCTTCAATTTGCCAGGCGCTTGAAGAAAAACTCGCGCGAGGTGCGTATTCCGGTCTCCGGCTGAACCAGCACGCCGTCTCTGGCGAGCGACGGCGACAAGGCCAGAGGGTTCTCCACATCGGCCAAGATGAGGATGTCGCGCCGGCCGTCGTTCAGCGTTATCTCGACCGCTACGTTGGCGTCGCCGTAAACTGCGCCTTGCGGCGTTTCCAGCTCCAGCCGCCGGATGGACCGGATGCGCGGCTGCGGGCCGCTGGGTTCCAGGACGGCAACGAAAGCCGAGGCCAGCGGGGCGTCCGTAGATTGCCGCCGCGTGACCACGGTTGGGATCCAGAACTCCTCGGTGGAGGTCGGGTTGAGCACCGTCCAGCTCTCAGCTGTGTAAGCGTCGGCGTGGCTGGTCAGATCGGTGTAACGCAGGCGAACTTCCGCGCCCGCAGGCAGATAATGGTGGCGGTCCTCGATCTGAAAATCCGCCGTCCAGCCCGCCGGCGCCGCGTAGTGCGCCCGGAAATTGCGCATCAGCGTGTCATGCCCGTAATCCGGGGCGGGCTTCAGTTGCAGGCCGTAAGTTTCCAGGCGGCTCCAACTGCCGCGAGTGAACTTGGCGTGATCGCGGCCCCCCACCACCCGGAAAACATCCACCACATAGAAATCATCTCCGCCGATGTCCACCATCGCCACCGTGCGCTCGTACTGGCGTATGCCATATTGGTTAGGGCTGGAGGCGCGCACGACGCGGTAGTTGTTGCCTTCAATCCAGAGCGTGGTCTTTCCCTCGCCTCCGAGTTGATCCTTGCCGTCCACTACAACTGTGTTATGCGCTGCCGTCATCTTGTGCCAGCGCGCCTGGGGTGTGTGCCAGTCGCCGAACTGAACCGCCGGATAACCGAACTCCGGCAGCAAATCCAAGCCTTTGGCCACCAGCCCCAGGTTCATGGCGTCATAGTGCATGTGGCCTTTTACGCCTCTAGACGGAACCGAGTCGTAGTCCAGCCACACGGCGCCTGACTCGGCGGGGCCGCCTGAGCGCAGGATCGCCAGATGCCATTGTTGCTTGTTGACATTGCCGATGCGCCGCTGGCCGGCGTGCTTTGCCGCGGCGCGTGCGACATCGCGCGCCACCTGGTTCGGGTTTTCCGCGAAAAGATCGAACGGCAACCCATCGGTCCTGTTTCCGTTGGCCCGAAACATCAACTCCGGATATAGAGGGTCGCCCGTGGCGCGGTACATCCTCCAAAAAAATGAGTACATGTTAGCGGCCGGGCCCGCGTCGTGCTTGCTATAACTGCTGCCCCGGTGGAAATGAGCCGCGACGTATTCCGGCGTCCGGATGGCGAAGGAACCGCAGTCGCCCGAATAGGGGTAGTACTGAAATCCAATCCAGGTGTCGAAGTGGAAATGGTAGGGCTCCCGCAATTTGGGATGCCGTTTGAGCAGGTCGGGCAGGATGGTGGGATCAATGCGGGCCCATTGCTCGAGAAACTCGCCCAAGTAGCGGGGTGAAATGGCGGCGTAACCGGTCAGCCCTTTCTCGCCCGTAAGCCCGTCCACTGCGGTGCTGCGCTCGATGATCGCCCCCACATCGTTCAGAACTTCCGCACGGTTGGCCGGCCAATCCAGCACCGTCTTGGCCAGCGCCAAGGCGCCTTCCGTGCCCGGGTAGTTGGTGCGGATCTTTTCCGGGTGCGCCAGCGCATGGCGCAAGATACGGTCCTCAATATTGCGCTGAATGTCGGCGAAACTGGCTTTACGGTTCTCCAAATGGTAACGTTGCGCCTGCGCTGCCAGGAAGCGCACCAATTCCGGGTCCCGGCGCGCGGCTTCGAAAATCTGATCGTAGGCCAGTGTCATCCGGCGCACGTCGTAAGCCGAGTCAATGGCGTAAGATACATATCCCTGTACGCCGCCGCCATAGCGGTAGCGTTCGTAGACCAAACCCTGGGTCGCATAGTCGAACGTCGGCCAGAGATCGGCCACGCGGTCCAGGAGAATGGCCGCCTTGCGCGCGTACAGCTTGTTGCCGGTCGCTGTGTAGGCGGCTGCCAGATTGGTAATGCCTTCCAATACCAAATCTTCAAACTGCCCGTACTTTAGATACGCGCCGATAAAATACCAGCGGCGCACCCCATCGAAATATCCCGTCCCGTCGTCCACACCGAAAGTGTGGCGCGGGTCGGATGGGTCCGGATGTTCAGGATTCACAAGCAGTGTGCGGTCGGCGCGGTGCGGCTGGAAAACACCGTGCTCGTCCAAACCGCTACGGTAGAACTTATGAAAATCATTGGTCGGGAACAGCCGGCGGCAATGGGGGCATTCGACCTTCCAGGGATGCTGAACAGGATCAATCTTCCAGTCGTACATGGGTACCGGCTTACGGCATGCCGGGCAATATCCGCTGGACCAGACATGATGCGAGCGCAGCAAGGTTGCGCCGAACATCATCTGCCATAGTTGCTCGTTGCTAAGCCTTGCCCAATATTCAGCCCGGTTGATGATGGTCTTACGCAACTGATTGGCCCACGGGTACTTTTGTGCATTGGCGATTGCCCGCGCGGTGAGCCGCTGTGGATA
>CAYSBM010000162.1:6095-7096 GCA_964429095.1 uncultured Solibacteraceae bacterium
TTACCAGCATCAGCCAGGCCGGCCGCGCCAAGTGCGCTAGAACGAGAAGCGTATGTCTGGTTATCATTTCTTGTTGACATTAAGACTTGTTCAGCTTAAGATTTTTTTTCACTAACATCGCGTGACGTGCGAACTTTAAACCGTCATAAAAGGGCTCCCGCATGACCTTTCAGATTGGCGAGAAAGTAGTGTACCCTAACCAGGGCGTGGGCACCATAGAGAATATCAGCATTCGCGCCTTTGGCGCACAGATGGAAAAGTTCTACCTGCTGCGCCTCAGCACCGGCAGTCTTACCGTGATGGTTCCGTTCTCTCACGCCGCGCACGTGGGGTTGAGGAAGGTCACCCGCAACGGCGAAGTTGAGAAAGTGCTCGATTTCCTTTCCAGCGGTCAGTGTTCGCGCCGCTCGGACTGGAAGGACCGCTTCAAGGAAAATTCCGAGAAGATGCGAGCCGGCAACCTGCTGTCGATCGCGGAGGTTCTTAAAAGCCTCCTGGTTTTGCAGCGCGCCAAGCCCTTGTCCTTCCGTGAGAAGAAGATGCTCGACCGCGCCCGCCACATGCTCATTACCGAGATCTCCATTTCACGGGGCATCTCCGAGCAGAAGGCCATTGACTTGCTACAAAAGGCGCTGGGCAGAGCGGATTTGACCCTGCCGGAGCCCTTGTAAGCAACTGCCAGGTTTTGCTCCACCGTTCGCGTGAGACTTCTCCCGCCGCGCCAAAGCCGGCTCAGTCGGAAGAAAGCAGCCACGCCGCTACGGGAGCTAAAGCGATGCCTGTCCAGTGCGCACCGGAGATTTGCTCGTTGAGGAAGACTCTGGCCAGCAGCACGGTGATCAGCGGATAAAGATACATGATAGGCACAGCCACCGAACTCTTGGCGCCTTTTTCGAATGCCGCAAAGCTGGTTAGGGCGCCGAACCCATTCAAGACGCCGCTCAGCACGCCCAGCGCCAGCACTTCGCGCTCGACTTCCTGGGTCAACGCGCGTACGCTGT
>CAYSBM010000163.1:0-7051 GCA_964429095.1 uncultured Solibacteraceae bacterium
CAGCGGGCACATCCGCGGCGGCCTAGTGATGGGTCGCCGCTGGTATGAAGAAGGCCGCCAGTAGGCCAAGATGTACACGTTCACAGATTTCATTGCCGTGGTTGAACATCTAGTCAAACAGAAATACGCCGCCCCGGACCTGGTGTTCGCCAAGGGCGGCAGCGCGGGAGGGCTGCTGATGGGCGCGGTGGTGAACATGCGGCCTCGGCTGTTTAAGGGCGTCATTGCCAACGTTCCATTCGTCGACGTGGTCACCACCATGCTCGATGACAGCATCCCACTCACCACCAGCGAATATGACGAGTGGGGCAATCCCAACGACAAGAAATACTACGACTACATGTTGTCCTACTCGCCCTACGACCAGGTCAAGCGCCAGGGTTATCCGAACCTTCTGGTCACCGCCGGGCTGCATGATTCCCAGGTCCAGTATTGGGAGCCGGCCAAGTGGGTGGCCAAGCTGCGCGCTATGAAGACGGACAAGAACCTGCTGTTATTGAAAACGAAAATGGAAGCCGGCCATGGCGGCGCTTCCGCCCGTTAGGAGCGGTGGCGCGTCATTGCTTTCGAATATGCGTTTCTTCTTCACCTAGCCGCCGGCTGAGCCGGCCAATACGGCCTGCCCCAGGGCGATTCCACCATCATTGGGCGGCACGCGTTGGTGGGTAAATGCAAGGATGCCGCGGTTTTCGAGGGCTTTGACCGTGCGCTCCACCAGGTAGCCGTTCTGGAAGCAGCCGCCGCTCAACACGACCTGCCGGACGCCGCAAGCTTCGGCGGTCTCCATGATCCAGTTGCTGAGCGCGTTATGGAACCGGGCGGAAATCATTGCAGGCTCGACGCCCTTGCGCGCATCGCAGCGCACCGCGTGAATCAACTCCGCCCAGTCGCCGCCAGCCAGCGGGTAGGCGTCTTGAGTGGCCAACCCTCCGATGGCGCGTTCGAGCAGCATCGCCGCCTGGCCCTCGAAGCGGCTCTCCTGCGCCACCCCGCATAGAGCCGCCACGGCGTCGAACAGGCGGCCTACGCTGCTGGTAAGCGGCGAGTTCACCCCTCGCTCCATCATGCGCGCAAGAGCGGGCGTTGCAGCCAGCGCCTGCGGCCCTTCAATTTCATATAGCAGACTGGCGGCCGCACGCCAGCCCTGCTTCACGGCCGCCTCACCGCCCGGCAGGCGGAACGTGCGCAGGTGTGCGATGCGCTCGAAAACACCCTCTCGAACCAGAAAGAATTCCCCACCCCAGATAGTGCCGTCCCTGCCGTAGCCGGCGCCGTCCCAGCTTACGGCCAGGTACTCACCGTGGACGTCATTCTCGGCCGCACAACTTGCGGCGTGGGCCTCGTGATGCTGGAGTTCCACCACCGGCAGGCCGCTCGCGCGCGCCCACATGGTGGAAGCGTAATCCGGGTGCATGTCGCAGGCCACCAGGCGCGGCTCGAACCGGTAAAGACGGCAAAGATCTTGAATGGCACGCTCGAAAGCTTCCCGGGCCTCCATGGTATCCAGATCGCCCACGTGCTGGCTGAGATAGACCTGGTGGGAGATGGCGATCGCCACCGCATTCTTCAAGTGTGCGCCCACGGCCAGCACCGGCTCGAGCGGGCGGCTTACACGCACGGGCAAGGGCGCGTAGCCGCGCGCGCGCCGCAGGACCATCTCGCGCCCCCGCACCAACCGCACCACGGAGTCGTCGCAAGGCCGTGCAATGCGCCGGTCGTGCATCAGCCAGAGGTCCGCAATGCCGTTCAACCGGTCTTGCGCTTCCTCATTGCCGGTGGCAATGGGCTCGTCGCTGCGGTTGCCGCTGGTAGCCACTACCGGAATGCCGGCTTCGCGCAGAAGCATATGATGCAGCGGCGAATACGGCAGCATCACGCCCAGGTAGGGCGAGTTCCTGGCCACACTGGGCGCAATCCCCGGCCCGCCGCGCGGCGCAAGTAACACAATCGGCGCCGCCGCAGATTCCAGCAGCGCTCGTTCTGCTTCCGAAATGACGCAGTACCGCTCCGCCGCCTCGAGCGAAGGCATCATCAATGCGAAGGGCTTTTCCTCGCGGGCCTTCCGCCGTCTAAGCCGTCGGACAGCCTCTTCGTTGCGCGCATCCACCAGGAGCTGGAAACCGCCGATGCCTTTTAGCGCCAAGATCCGGCCTTCCAATAGGGCGCGGGCGGCGGCAGCAACCGGCATGGACAGCCGCGGGCCGCAAACGGAACAAGCGTTGGGCTGGGCATGGAATCGCCGGTTCACAGGATCTTCATATTCGCGCCGGCAATTCTCGCACATCGTGAAGGCCTTCATCGTGGTGCGCGGCCGGTCGTAGGGGACATCCTCGATAATGCTGAACCTGGGGCCGCAGTTCGTACAGTTGGTAAAGGGGTAAAGCAAGCGGCGGTCGCCAGGATCGAACAGCTCGCGCAGGCAGTCGCGGCAGGTGGCCAGGTCGGGCAGGACGGCGACGGTTTTTTCCTCGGCTTCGTTGCTGGCGCGGATCTCGAAACGGTCAAACCCGGCGGGCGCCAGGCGGCTGGACTCACTGGTGAGAATGACGGCGGGCGCGGGTTTCTCACGGTGCAGCCGCGCCAGGAATTCGTCGAGCGCCTCCGGATCGCCCTCGACCTCCGCCGTGAGGCCGGCGCCGGAATTCAGCACCCACCCGCGCAGCCGCAGCTCACTTGCCAGGCGGTAGACAAACGGCCGGAAGCCGACGCCCTGGACGGCGCCGGTCAAGGTTACCCGCAGACGTTGCATTGGGCCGCCAGATGGCGCGCCAGTTTCCGGGCGGCAACGCACACCGCTTCCTGCGGGGCTGAGCCAACACCGAACTGCGCCCCTTCGATTCCGAAGATGGTCAAGCGTCCGGGCAGCCGCCCCAGCACACGCGCCAACTCGATGGCCTCGGCCACCCCCATGGCATGCGTCGAACAACGGAACGTCTCGCGGGCCAGCGGGCGCGTAAGCCCGTCCCACTCGTGAATTGTACCGGGAGCAGAACCAGTGACCACCGTATCTACCAGTATGACATGCGCCTCGGGATCCAAGTCGAGAATCGCCGCAGGCTCAGCAAGCGTCAGGTTCAACTCGCGCGCAACCAGCGCTCCGGCGGCGTCGTCGCCACGGTCCGGATTGCCGAAACAGAGAATAACCAGGGGCAAGCGTGATTATACCTGTTGCCGGGATTGTAACGTGGAGGCGCAAAAAACAGGCACAATGGTGAAAGCAGGTGACTCCGGCAATCCATATCTTGGGAGGCGGCCTCGCCGGATGCGAGGCGGCCTGGCAGGTGGCGCGCGCCGGCCTCAGAGCGACGCTCTATGAAATGCGCCCGTCGCGCTCGACCGCAGCCCACAAGACCGGCCGTCTGGCGGAACTGGTGTGCAGCAATTCGCTCAAGAGCGAAGCGGAATTTTCCGCCCCCTGGTTACTGAAACAGGAATTGCGGCGGCTCGGCAGTCTGCTGCTAGGCGTAGCAGATGAGTGCCGCGTGCCGGCGGGCCAGGCTTTGACGGTGGACCGCGAAGAATTCAGCCGCCGGGTTAGCGAAGCCATCGAGCATGAACCGCTGATCCAAGTGCGGCGCGAGGAGGTTTGCAACATTCCGCCGGAAGGAATCGTTATCGTGGCCACCGGCCCGCTGACCAGCGATGCGCTGGCCGCCGACATCGCCCGCCTCGCCGGCTCCCAACACCTGTACTTTTTCGACAGCATCAGCCCGATCGTCGATGCTGAAACCATCGACTACGCGATTGCGTTCCGCGCCTCGCGCTATGGTAAGTCGCTCGACGGAAGTGGCGACTATCTGAACTGCCCGCTGGACAAAGCGCAATACGACCGGTTTCTAGAGGCGCTGCTCCAGGCCGAAAGCGCCGAGGCGCATATCCCCGAGGATGCGCACTACTTCGAAGCTTGTCTCCCGATTGAGGAACTGGCCCGCAGAGGCCGGGATACCTTACGCTTCGGTCCCATGAAGCCCGTGGGGCTTGTGGATCCGCGCACCCGGCGGCGGCCGTACGCCGTGGTGCAGTTGCGCGCTGAAAATGCGCGGCAGTCCAGCTACAACCTGGTAGGGTTTCAAAACCACTTGAAATTTGGCGAACAACAGCGGGTGCTCCGCATGATCCCCGGCCTGGAGCGGGCCGAATTTCTGCGCCTGGGCCAGGTCCACCGGAACACCTATATCAACTCGCCGGAACTATTGGCCCCCACCTTGCAACTCAAATCGGATGAGCGTATCTTTTTCGCGGGACAGATCTGCGGGGTGGAAGGATACGTGGAAAGCATCGCCACGGGCCTGGCGGCCGGCCGCGGAGCGGCGCGGGCGGCTCTGAGCAAGAAACCGATTGCCGCGCCGCGGGAAACGGCCGTGGGATCGCTGTGCCACTACATTACGGCGGCTGATGCGCACAGTTTTCAACCGGCGAACATCACGTTCGATCTGCTGCCAGCGCCGGCCGCCGGGCTTGAGACGGCTGGTAGGCGCTTGCGGCGAGCTGCTGTGTGCCGCCAGGCGCTGGTTAAAATCGAAGAGTACGCCAACCAAGATGAGTGAACTGGCGGGCTGGATCGGCAAATTCGTCGAAGAGCTGCGGCGGCAGAACGTCTCCGAACACACCATCCGGAATTACCAAAGCGATCTGGAACAGTTTCTCGCCTATCTGACTCCGCCGGACGGAGAACCGCCGCCGCTCAAGAGCGTGGACTTGCTCCTACTGCGCGAATGGCTCGGCGGGCTCTACGATCACCATCTGAGCCCCACCACCTTGCGCCGCAAGGTGGCTGCCCTGCGGAGCTGGTTCAAGTTCCTAATGCGGCAGGGCGTGGTGCAGGTGAACACCGCGCGCCTGCTGCGCTTGCCCAAAGCGCCTAAGAAGCTGCCGCGTGTGATGAGTGAAGCACAGGCCAACGAACTGTTGGACCAGGTCGCCGCCAACAAGCTGGAACGGCTGGATGCCGTGCGGGATACGGCCATTTTTGAATTACTTTATGGTTGTGGTCTGCGGGTGAGCGAACTGGTGGGGCTCAACCTGGAGGATTTGGACCTTAACCAAGGCTGGCTGCGGGTGCGCGGTAAGGGCCGCAAGCAGCGGCAGGTCCCAGTCGTAGGAAAAGCCGCGCGGGCGCTGGAGCGTTACCTGGCCGAGCGCAAACCGCCAGCGGGGGAGCGCGCCGTTTTCTTGAACTGCCGCGGTTCGCGTTTGACTGACCGTGGAGCGCGCCTCATCGTCGGCCTCTATGCAGCGCTGTTGGGCGGCGGCTCATCTCTCCACCCGCACAGCTTCCGGCACGCCTACGCCACCCACCTGCTTTCAGCGGGCGCGGACCTGCGCTCCATCCAGGAACTGCTCGGCCACGCACGGCTGTCCACGACACAGAAATATACGCAGGTCTCGCTTGCCGATCTGATGGCCGTCTATGACAAAGCACATCCCAAAGCTTGACGCG
This sequence comes from uncultured Solibacteraceae bacterium, assembly GCA_964429095.1. Taxonomy (GTDB): domain Bacteria; phylum Acidobacteriota; class Terriglobia; order Bryobacterales; family Bryobacteraceae; genus JAJFUV01. Next base: position 5,441 of record CAYSBM010000163.1, read on the forward strand.
GTTCGCCGCCGGCCGGCAGGAGATCGCCTACCGCAGAATGTTCAGTAGTAGCCGTACTTGCGCGCAAACCAATTCTTGACCGCCTGAGCGAGCGCCACATAAGCCAGCAGAATGCACGCCAGCCAGCCAAAGTAAGCCAGTGGCAGAGGAGCCAGTCCCAGCGTCCTGCCAAAAGGTGTGAACGGGATCACCAACCCTGCCCCCATTACCGCCGAAGTCAACGTGGTCAACGGTCCCGAGGCCCGGCTTTCCAAAAACGGGATCTTCCGGGTGCGGATGATGTGCACGATCAGAGTTTGCGATAGCAGGCCCTCGACAAACCAGCCGGATTGGAACAGCGCCTGCGCCTCCGGCGTCCTCGCCCCAAAGTAAAACCACATCAGACAGAACGTTGCGTAGTCAAAGATGGAGGATACGGGGCCTAGAAACAGCATGAAGCGCGCGATTGCGTTGACATTCCACTGGCGCGGTTTCTTCAAATACTCTTCATCGATTTGGTCGAACGGTATTCCAACCTGCGAGAAATCGTACAGCAGGTTTTGCACCAGGAGTTGAACCGGCTGCATGGGGAGGAAGGGGAGCCAAGCGCTGGCCCCCAACACGCTGAACATGTTTCCGAAGTTGGAGCTGGTACCCATGCGTATGTACTTTAAGATGTTGCCAAATGTGTGCCGGCCCTCCAGCACGCCTTCTTCGAGGACCAGCAGGCTTTTTTCGAGCAGAATGATGTCGGCCGACTCCTTGGCTATGTCCACCGCACTGTTGACCGAGATGCCGATGTCAGCCTCGCGCAGCGCGGGCGCGTCATTGATTCCGTCACCCAGAAATCCCACCACCCGGCCCCGGGCTTTAAGGGCCCTGATCACCCGCGCCTTGTCAGCGGGCGACATCTTGGCGAAGACCGTAGTCTGGAGAGCAATCTCCGCCAGTTCCTCGTCGTCCATTCGGCTGATTTCGTCTCCGAGCAGGATGCGGCCGGCGTCGATGCCAACCTCGGAACAGATGCGCTTTGTGACCACCTCGTTGTCGCCAGTCAGGATCTTGACAGTCACCCCATTGTCTTTCAGCGCGCGGATGGCCGGGGCGGCGGACTCCTTCGGCGGATCCAGAAAGGCAATGAAACCTGCAAGAATCCGCTCCACCTCGTCCGTCACGGAATAAGTGCCCTTGCCAAGGCCAAACTTGCGATAGCCGACAGCGATGACCCGGAATCCCTCTTCATTGAGTTCACGCGCCATCTGTAAGGTGCGACGCCGCTGGTCATCGCGCAAGGGGACAAGCTGGCGGTCGATGTCCACTAGTTCCGCGATCCGGAGCATTTCTTCCCCCGCGCCCTTGGTGATCAACAATTCTTCGCCTTTGTGCGTTTCAACAACTACGGACATGCGCCGCCTGCTGAAATCCCATGGCACTTCGTCGATCAGGCGGTAGTCGGTGGCGACGTGCAGGCCTTCCTGTACCTCGGCGTGTTGAAGGATCGCGACATCGAGCAGGTTCTTCAACCCTGTCTGGTAATAGCTGTTGAGATAGGCCAGTTGGAGGACTTTTTCCGACTCGCGGCCCAGCACATCCAAGTGCCGTTCCAGAATCACCCGGTCCTGCGTGAGCGTT
>CAYSBM010000164.1:0-7043 GCA_964429095.1 uncultured Solibacteraceae bacterium
TCGAGCCAGGCCGGCTCGTTTTCAAAGAGTTCTTCGAAGTGGTTTGCCACCATCGAGATGCAGGCGCCCGCCGGCGCCACGATATACTCAGCGCCGCGAAACACTTCCAGAAACTGGCGGCCCACGCTGCGCGCCTCGTCGCGGTAGCCGCTGTTGAAGGCCGGCTGGCCGCAGCAGGTTTGCGCCTCCGGAAAGTCGATCTGGTAACCCAGGCGCTCAAGCACCTCGACCATGGCCAAACCGGCTTTGGGATACAACTGGTCGACAATGCAGGTGACAAACAGCGAGACTCGTCTGCCCATGAAACCAGAATTGTAGCATCCCGAAGGATTACAATAGCTTTCGATATGTCTCAAGCCGGCAATTACAACGCTCAAAAGGTTCTCATCGACGGTCTGGATGTGGTGCGGCTGAGCGACGCCGCACACGCCACCGAGGTCGCGATCGCCTTGGCCGTGGGCAACAACGCTTACGAAATGAAGGTCAATGGCGTCAACCTGTTCTGGATGCCGTTCACGGATCTGGCTGCATGGCGCGCCAGGCCGGCCTTTGCCGGCAACCCGTTCCTGGCGCCCTGGGCCAACCGGTTGAGCGAGGACGCTTTTTACGCCAACGGCAAGAAATACCTCCTCAATCGGGGCTTGGGAAACATCCGGCCGGACGCCAACGGCCGCCCCATTCACGGCCTGCTGATGTACTCCTGCGAGTGGAAACTGGTTTCTCTCCAGGCCGATCCTTCCTGCGCAACCGCCACCAGCCGTCTGGAGTTCTTCCGTTACCCGGACCTGATGGCGCAGTTCCCTTTCGCCCATACGATCGAGATGACCTACCGGCTGCGGGATGGAGCGCTGGAAGTGGAAACCGTCATTGAAAACCTTGCCGCCGAGCCAATGCCGGTTTCCATTGGTTACCATCCGTACTTTAGAATTCATGATGCGCCTCGCGACGCTTGGAGAGTTCACGTAGCGGCGCGCGAGCATGTCGAATTGTCCAGCCAGCTTATCCCTACCGGAGTGCGCAAGCCGGTGACCCTGCCGGATCCGGTTTCTCTAGCGGTGGCTGAACTCGACGATGTGTTTACCAATCTGGTGCGGGGTTCCGACGGCCGGGCGGAATTCTGGGTGGAAGGCGCCAAACAGCGCATTGCGGTAGTCTATGGCCCGAAATACGATGTGGCGGTGATTTACGCGCCCAAGGGTAAAGACTTCATCTGCTTCGAGCCCATGGCCGCCGTCACCAATGCCCTGAATCTCGCTCACCAGGGCTTATATAAGGAACTGCAATCCATCCCGCCAGGCGGCAAGTGGTGGGAGAGCTTTTGGGTGAAGGCTTCGGGTTTTTAGGGCGCGCCTTATAGCGCCGCCAGCAGTACGCCAGCCAGCTCCTCCGGAGTGAGGGTGACCGGGTTAGCTTTCATGCTGCTGGCGCGGGCGGCCATTTCGGCCAGCATGGGCACGTCGCTGCGGCTGATCCCATAGGCGCTCAATGGTGGAATGCCTAACTCCCGTACCAGCCGGGCCACCCAGACGGGGCCATCCTCGATTCGCGCCCCGGCGTCGCCGGTGAGCGCACGCGCCACCTCCGCGTATCGCTGAAGCGCCCCATGCCCTGGTGAGCGGCTGCGCAGCGCCCGGATATTGGCCTCCATGCCGGGCGCCAGCATCGCCGCGCAGACCGCGCCGTGGGGCGCCGGAAACATGCCGCCGGCCGGCGCGGCAAGCCCGTGCACCACGCCCAAGCCGGCATTGGCCAGCGCCAAGCCGCCGAACAAGCTGGCCAGCGACATGGCCGAGCGCGCCTCCAGATTTTCTCCCTCGCGAAATGCGGCGGGCAACGCCCAGGCGGCGCGCCGGATGCCCTCCAGACAGAGCGGATCGGTCAGGGGGTTGGCGCGCGTAGATACATACGGCTCAATCAGTTGGGTGAGCGCGTCCAGCCCGGTTGAGGCGGTGAGCGGCGGCGGAAGGCTGAGGGTCAGCTCCGGATCCACCAGCGCGATCCTGGCCAGCAGAAAGGGGCTCCGCAGGCTGGCCTTGACGCGGTGCTGGCGTGAAGCCAGCACCGCGTTGCGCGTCACTTCGGCGCCTGTGCCGGCGGTGGTGGGCCCGGCGATGAAAGGCAGCGAGGGCCGCTCCAGGGGCCGCCCCTGGCCGATCACCTCCAAATAATCAAACGGGTCGCCGAAGTTGGTGGCCAGCGCGGCGATGGCCTTGGCGGCGTCGATGGCGCTGCCTCCGCCATAACCCACCACCACGTCCGGCTTGTAATCACGCGCCAGCCGGACGCCCTCCAGCGCCAGTTCAACCGAGGGTTCACCTTCGACCAGCAGTTCCGCGCACTCGGCCGCCACCCGATGCCGGACGGCCGTGTTATGAACCACCAGCGCACGCTTTCCGAAGGATGCCGCCAGCTCTGGCAGTTCAGAGGCGGCGCCCGCGCCGAAGATCACTCGTGCGGCGGTGGAAAACTCGTATGGCATCGGGCGCCTACCAGCCGTCGTCGCCCGGGAAAATGTTCGAATACTTGTAGCTGATGCGCGGCTCGGCCATCATGTCGGCCACCGCGCCACGCCAAGCCTGGTAAGGCGGGGGGTCGTTGTGGTGAACCGGCGCCTCGATGTTGCGGGAGACCTCGACCAGGATGAAGCGCGCAGGATCATCTTTCTGTTGGATGACGTCGAAACGGGCAATGCCAGGTTCCTTGATGCTGGCGCTGGCGTTGGCTATGGTAGCTGCTTTGAAGGCTTCAATACACTCCGGTTTCACGCGCACATGAACGAGAACGATAAGCATAATTTCTCCTATTTGGATATTACACGCTTAAAATATGGCATAGGACGCCCCCGCGAAGCTGTTCCAAGCGCTTCATGCCGCCAGGTGAGCCGCTTCGCGGAGCGCCGCCTCATAGCCTCGCACTAGACGATAAACCAGGCAATCAAAGAATTTGCCGATCCGGTGCTCCAGTTCCTCTTCGGCGTAGATATCCATCGCCGTATGACCGATGCCCTGATTGCGTACAAACTCGATCATGTTGTCTTTGAGCACCTGCAAACCCTTTACCGCTTCATGCAGCGGCACGTGTTCCTGAAACCGCAGCTTGCCCAGGTTCTCGTAACGCTCGGCGACTTCGCACTCGCGGTTCTCCAGAATCCAGCAGCTCAAATTACGCAGGATGCCCTCGCCCCACTCCAGGAGTTCGGAATCCGGCAAGGCGCTGATATGCTCAAAAGCGCGGTCTTGCCGGAGCTTCCGGATGGTCGCCGATGCGATCTCTTCCCAATGGTTTTCGATCAGGCTGACCAGTTTGGACGCCAGCATAGAGCACCTCCCGCTAACTCAATGAGTAAGCCCGGAGGTTGGTTTTGTCAATACCCCGTATGGGGTCATCTAAGAGATCGCTGAGGCGAAGATCGCTGGGTCCCAGAAGAAGTAAACGGAACAGCGGGGCTCCTGCCTTGCCCGCCATTCAGGGTTATGGGCGGCGCAGCCACCCGTCAAGGATGCCCTCCGGCTGGCTGCGCTTGTTTTTGACGGGTCCGGCCGCACTGCGGCAACCCCATGCCGCGTCTGCTGGCTTCCGGGTTCCTAGCCCGACGGGCATCCGTTCGGCTAGCGGGGTGAAGTGACTCGACACGGATCCATTACGCCCGGCAACCCAGACCGGCTCAACGGATACGCCCGGCGAACCGTGAGTTGCGGCTGCGTTTCAGCTTAACTCCGGCTCTTTGTCGCGCGGCCAAAAAACCGGATCCGGGTGACAAAGTGGCGGCCTTCCGCACCCCGAAACTCCAGGAAGCCCGGTGCGCCAATCGTGTTGTTGACGGCAGTGGGATTGGCGCGGTTGGTGACGTTGTTGACTCCTCCGCGGACCGCAAACCGGTATCCAATCAGATTGAAGGTACGCTCCAGATGTAAGTTCAGCACGAAATTCAGCGGATAGCGGTAGGAATTGACGCCCCCCACGATCCGGCCCGTTTCGTCCTGCACAGAAAACGGAAAGCCGCTGCGCGCATCCACCAGCACCGCGGCTGCCCAGTTGCGCCACGGCAAAGGGAAATAGGCCCACCCCACGAACCGGTGCGGCGCATCCCAGGGTAGCGGTTGCCGCGCAGGTGTGATCTGAAGCGGCTGAGCTTCGTACAGGTTGAGAACCGAATTGGTATAGGCGCGTGAAAAAGTATATGACGCCATCCATTCGTATTGGCTCGCAAAACTGTGGTGTGCGGTTACCTCCAGTTTGTCGTAATCGTCGTGGCGAAAGTTGGTGAGTTGGTAGACGCCGTCCAGAAGTGTCTCCGTTAGACGTGGCCCCGGGTCAACAGCCATGCCGTCGGATATATTCACGAAGGTGAACCCCCTGGTTCCACGCCGCCGCAAATAGTTGAAGCTCACCAGCAGCCGCTCTCGCACCTGATGGTCCAGGCCTGCGCTCCAATTCACTGCTCGAGGTAAATGCAGGGGATCCGCGCCGCGCGTGAACCGGGTGACCACTGGCGGCCCGGCGGGTGTGCCATCCGGCTCGTAGCGGATGGTGTAGGCAGCCTGATCCAGGGGGCGGCCAAGCAGGTTGAAGTTGACCGCGTCATGCGTAACGGCGTAACCGGCGGAAATCCGGGTGCGGCTGGAAGTGAAAGGAGCCCAGGAAGCTGACACACGGGGCGACCAGGCATGCGCCCGAAGCTGCCGGTCCCAGTCGTGGCGCACGCCTAGACCGATCTGCAACCGCTTGCTGAACCGCCAACTGTCAAACACATAAGAGGACATCTCCGTGTCCGGTAATTGAAAATGCGCTGGCGCCCCAAACACCGTCTTAGACAACAAGAGGCCAGAAAGGCCAGTGACGGCGTAGCCCGTCCGGCGAAAGTCGCCTGTGTAGCTCAGGCGGTTGGCGTCCACCCCCGTCTTGATCTGGTGCGTGCCGGCGAAGCGGAACGCCGGCAGGTAGGCATCCACCATCACTTGGTCCCGTATCGCGCTTTGCATGGAATGCGCATAATGATTGCCGCGGCGGCCGGCCGGAGTCATCAGAAGCAGATCCTGGCCTTGCGGTAACAAGCGCCTGCAAACCACATTGCGCGCGTACCCGCCCTCCAGCAGAGCGCCGTGGCCCAGGTAGAGCTGATTCTTAATGCTGGCGAAATATTGATGGGCGCGCAGGTTGGTGGTAGTGGAAGGCGGATCCAGCGGGCCCAGGCCGATGCGCCGCTGCCGGTCCAGGTTCACCAGGAAGTCGGCTAAGAGGATGTTGGAAGGGGTCAGGTTGATATGCGTGTGCAATAGGTTGCTTGCCGCCCAGCCACGGCGGATGTTGCCTCCTTTCGGTAGCCCGCTGACCAGGCTCTGGTTGTACTCGGCCCCGAAGTTGTCCGCGAACCAGGCGCGCCCACGCGCCAGAGGGCCTGAGGCGCCAAAACGCGGATACCAGTCCCCCCGCCGTCCTCCTGGCTGCATGTCAAGGCCGGGTACAAAGTTGGTCGCCGTATAGTGAAACTGATCCGTGCCCCGGGTGGTCTGGATGGCCAACGCTCCGGCTGATCCTTTGCCAAATTCGGGCGAATAACGGCCGGAGCTGTATTGAAGCGAGTGTACTCCTTCCATTCCCAGCCGGGTACGGAAGCCTCCAGTAATGGGATCGGTGATATTGATACCATTCAACAGATACAAGATCTGCTCTTCGGAAGAACCATTGAAGTGTACAGCGCCGGTGGAATCCTGCACAGCGCCAGGCATGAGCCGCAATGCATTGCGGAGACTGTGGCTGGCAGGATACGGAATTTCGTTGACTTGCGTGCCGCTGAGCCGCTGCTCGGCGTGCGTCTGTGTAAGATCGGCAAGCGAGGGCCGGTCTTCCACATTGACCTCCTGGAACACTTCGCGAACGGTGTTGAGGACCAGCGTGATCTCCCGTAAAGTCTCCGCACTTATTGACTGGCCCTTCAGTTCGTAATAACCTTCCCTGCTGGCATGGATTACGTACTCACCCGGCTCGGGCAGAACCAGGGTGAAAGCCCCGGTAGGGCCCGATTCTGTTTGCCAGGCGCCAGGTTGCAGCGTGATTCTCGCTCCGGCAACCGGAGTGGCATTCTCGTCAACCACCCTGCCGTGCAAGATCACATCGAGCCCGTTTAGCGGCACAACGCACAGACAAAACCCCGCGGCTAGCTTCCACCCAGTTTTCACGGCGCCCAACTGCCCTTATTGTATAGCTGCCATGCAAGACCGGCTTACAGCTTCGCGAAAACCCCTTAGAATGGAAAAGCAGGCCTAGAGTGGGCAGTTTTCAGGAGACATGTCGGGTGCCCACAGCCGCGATGTGGGCAAGCGCTGGTGGCGCATGGGCGCTGGTGGCTTGGCTTTCGGCAGTGGCCTTTCCGCCCGCCGCGAGCAGCGCTTGCGCTATCTCCGGGCGCGTAGTAGACACCCACTTGAATCCCGTGCCGCACGCTGTGATTCATGCTTTGCCGGTTTCAACCGGTTCGGATATCAGCGACTTGCGAGGAAGCGTTGGAGCCGCTGCCGATCAATGGGGCCGATATTGCATTGCGGCTTTGCCGGCAGGTCGTTATAAGATCCGCGCGTGGGTGCAGCCGAGCGCTGCGGCAGCTTCCCCTTACTGCAAGAACTGCTGCGATCCGTCGTCCGAACTCGCCCCGGCGTTCCTCCCTGCTCCAGTATTTTATACAGGAGGCAGTCTTTCCGGCATGGATATTCGCCTGCCCCGCGTGCCGGCCTACTGCGTTCTGGGCGAGGTTCGGGACGAGCAGGGAAGGCCGGTGGAGCAAGTTGCGTTGAGTATCGGCCAGCTCTGGTGGAACACGGGGGTGTTTGTCCAGAATGGCAGGTTCCTGATCCCCCACTTGGTGCCAGGAACTTACGAGCTGGTTGCCGCCAGCCGTTGGGGACCGGGCGGACGAGTACTTGCCCGTCGGCGGATCACCATAGGCAGGGCTAACGTGATTGGCCTGTTGATAAGCATCCCTGGCGGCATCCCTGAATATCCCCCCTCGAAGCCCTGAAAACTGTTCATTTGCAAAGAGATTGTTA
>CAYSBM010000165.1:0-6999 GCA_964429095.1 uncultured Solibacteraceae bacterium
CCTGCGACCCTCAGCTTAGAAGGCTGATGCTCTATCCACCTGAGCTACGCGCCCGCAGCCTGAATTCTAGTTTCTCATAACCGCTTGGCGGATCCCAAGCATGTTACAACAGTGAGTTACGCCTTCCATGCGCCGCATTCTTTTCATCTTCGGCACACGTCCGGAAGCCATTAAATTGAGCCCCGTGATCGTTCACATGCACCGGCGCCCGGACCGTTTTCGCGTACGCCTCTGCGTTACCGCCCAACACCGTGAAATGCTGGATCAGGTGCTGAGCGCTTTCGGCCTGGCGCCGGACTACGATCTGGACGTCATGCAACCCGGCCAGCCGCTGTTTCAATCCACCGCGCGTATTCTCGCCGGTCTGGAGCCGGTTTTCGAGGAGGAATCACCGGACATGGCTCTGGTTCAGGGCGACACGACGACTACATTCTGCGGCGCTTTGGCTGCCTTTTACCGCCGCGTACCGGGGGGGCACCTGGAGGCTGGGCTTCGTACCGGAGACCTCCAACAACCCTTTCCTGAAGAAATGAACCGACTTCTGACCACGCGCCTAGCGTCTCTGCATTTTGCCCCCACTGACCGCGCCGCGCGCAATCTGATGGAGGAGGGCGTCAGCCGGGATCGCATCGCTGTCACCGGCAACACCGGTATCGACGCCCTCTTTTACGTGCGCGAACAGTTGGAAAAGGGCCTCCTCCAGGGTGGCTGCTGGCCGCAACTGGACTCCCGGCGCAAGTTGATTGTCGCCACCGCACACCGCCGTGAGAGCTTCGGACCTGGATTTGAGGAAATCGCCGCCGCCCTCGCGGCATTGGCCGAACGGCCGGATGTGCAAGTCATCTATCCTGTGCATCCCAACCCTAACGTGCAGTCGCCCATGCAACGCTGGCTCGCTGGCCGGTCCAACGTCTTGCTGGTTCCCCCTTTGGACTACGTCCCCTTTGTCGATCTCCTGAACCGCGCTTATTTGGTGCTCACCGATTCCGGGGGAATTCAGGAGGAAGCCCCCAGCCTCGGCAAACCCGTTCTGGTGCTCCGCGACAAGACTGAAAGGCCGGAGGCTGTCGAAGCGGGCACGGTTAAGCTGGTCGGCCCCCACCGCGAAGCGATTGTGCGGGAAGCCTCGCGGCTGCTTGAAGACCCGGCGTTGTATCGAGCCATGTCGCGCGTTCACAATCCTTATGGAGACGGCTGCGCCAGCCCCCGGATTGCAGACATAATCGACTCATTCTTAAACCAGTAGGCCGCTGTTTGAACCGCCCGAAAACCGTCTGCGCCTCAGGCGTAGCATTGGGGAGAGCTTGACCGGGCCGCCTATAATCATGGCCGGGAGAAAACTGTGTCGGCAAGAACCACCTCCTTGGCTGTTCGACCCCGCAAAGCGCTACCCGAACCGGCCAACGACTTGTATGCCCGTCTCGCGGAAAAGATCATCGGCCAGCCCGCAGCCATCCAGTCCATCGTGCCCTATGTGCAGATTTTCCAGGCTGGTCTGGCTCCCGAAGGACGTCCGGTGGGGGTGTTCCTGCTGCTTGGCCCCACCGGCACGGGGAAGACCCGCACAGTGGAGGCCCTGGCGGAACTCTTGCACGGCAGCCCCAGGAACCTTCTGCGGATTGATTGCGGCGAGTTTCAGATGGAACACGAAGTGGCCAAGCTCATCGGCGCGCCACCGGGTTATCTTGGCCATCGCGAAACGCATCCTCTGCTGACGCAAATGAAGGTGAACGCCGTCGCCAGCGAGACCTGCGGCCTCTCGCTGGTGCTGTTCGACGAAATCGAAAAAGCCGCGCCCTCGTTGACAAGGTTGCTGCTGGGAATTCTTGACAAGGCCACCCTCCGTCTGGGCGACAACACCAGCGTGAATTTCGAGCGGAGCCTCATTTTCATGACCAGCAACCTGGGTGCGCGCGGCATGTGGCGCGAACTCAACTCCGGCTTTGGTTTCCAGGTGGGCATGCGGCGCGAAAACCCGGGGCGCCAACGCAAGTTATGCAACATCGGTTTGAACGCCGCGAAGAGGCATTTTCCGCCCGAATTCATCAACCGCATCGATGCCGTAGTCACGTACCATCCGCTGGAAGCCGAACAGTTGGAAAAGATTCTCGATGGGGAACTAGCTCAATTGCAGCGCCACATCGAAACCCGTCTGGGGGCGAAGGCGTTTCAGTTCCGGGTGGAACCGGCCTGCCGTCAGGAGTTGCTGCGCCTGGGGACCAGCCTTGAATACGGCGCCCGGGAACTGAAGCGCACCATACACCGGGAAATCACCCAACCCTTGGCCGCCATGATCTCGCGCGGCGAGATTCAGGCCGGATCGTGCGTCCGGGCTGACTACGAGGAGCCGCCGGGCGCGATCTGTTTTCGCACCGCGCGCACGGCCTCCACCGCGGCTTAATTCAACTGATATAAGCGGACAGGTCCTAGGGTGCGGACGAGACTGACGCCCCATAGAGCGGCGTTCAGCCGGAAGTCCTCGGCGCCAAAATCCTCGTCCCATATCAACAGGTGCGTCACCCCTCGGGCTTTCAACTCTGCTATCGCCAGGCGCCGCAATCCTCGCGGGATGGTGACGTCGGTAATTTCCGGCTGGCTGGAAAGCGTGATCCAGCGTCCATGGCTGTCGATCCCTTCCACCCGCATACGTACTTGGTACTGATCGCGCGAGAGCTCCACACGCACCGCGTCGAGCTTCTCCGGCCGGCCGAAATCCGTTTCCAGGAACATTCCCGGTTCGATCTTGCGCCAGCTCCGCCAGCGCGTAACCGGACTGTTGTCGAAGGCAAGCGTCACGTCCCAGGGATTCGGCCAGGCGCGCAGCCGCCAGCCGGAAGCGCGTGCCAGCTCGCGATCTCCCGCAAAATAGCGCACCTCGGTCACGCTCCACACGTCCGGGGCGCCTCGGGCGGTCTGCACCACCCGCAGGCGCTGAAACTGCTGCGCTGGGAAGCGGAATGTGTGACGCCACGTGGGCGGGATCTCGGGCGCCAGGGCGTGCTGGAGCATGTCATTAAGCAGACGGTTCCACGCTGCTTGAAAGGACACCAGGATCGTCCGCGTGGTGTAGGCTTCCGCCAACTGGTTCATGGATAGCACCACGCCGCCCGGCGGCACGCTGCTTTCCAGCATGCGGGCGATCCTGTAGCCCGGAAGTGCGCGCTCCAGGAAATGCTCTTCCTTTTCCAGGCGCAAGGCCTGCCGGTAAAGAATCCCGTTCAGCCGCCAGGCGTATGGCGCGCAGTATTTGCGGGCTACGGGAGGCCAGCTGAGCGCGGCGTGCAGCGCAATGAGCGCAAGATTAAGCCACGGCGGGCGCGACAAAGCCATGGCCATGGCCAGCGACAGCAGAGGCGCGGCCGGGATCAGAAACCGTGTACCGATGTTGGTGAAATACGTGCTCCCAAACACCGCCGCAGCCACCAACACGCGCCGGCCGTCGGCATGGCGGGCGGCCAGCAGCCCCAACGGCGCCAGAAGAAACAGCGGCCCCAGAAACCCACCTAGCGCGCCGCCGCGGACGGTGAGTTCCAGCGGTAGTTGGCGGTAACTCTCAATGCCGATGTAATGGCGCATGTGGTACTTGTAAGTCTCTTCGAAATCCACATGCGTGTAGGGGTTCGGAAACCATTTGTTCATGAAGGGAGCGAACGGGTTATCCACCCAGATGGCGTTTTTCGCCAGCCATGGCGCGATCATTAACAGCGCCGAAAGCCCTACCAGACGCGCCGGGCGCCACCAATTCTGGCGGGCGCGCCAACTGTTCCATGCCACCACTGCCAGCGCGTATGGGACGGCCACAAAAGCCGTGTATTTGATCGCATAAGCGAAACCGGCCATCAAGCCCGCCGCCATCAGCCAGGGCAATTGTCTTTGTTCGCGCCAAATGTCTAAGAAATAAAAGACCGTGAACACGACTGCGGCCACCGCCACGTCGTTATAGGCGCTGATCCCGTCCACGCCAATTACCGGACTCATGAATGTGAACAGAGCCGCCGCAGCCCCCACCTGCGGACGCCCGCGCCTCCGCCCCCAGCAGATCATCAGCCAGGCGAGTGCGAACAGAAAAAGTAGATGCACCATGGCGGCGGAGGAATGCCGGCCGAAAACGTAGGCGAACAGGAACAGCAGCTCGAGCCCTTGCGAGAGGTTGGCGTACAGGTTCGTGGTGATGCGCACAAATCCGTGGGCGCGGTGATAATCGGCGACAAAGCGCAGGTGATAGGCGCTGCCGTCGGGGCTCATTTCTGGCGCCATGGCATTGGTCAGATAGAGCAGGCCGAACGAGAGGAAAGCCGCTGCCAGAACCAGGCGCCAGGTGCGGGGCAGGGAAGCGGCTGCCGTGCCTGTCGACTTGTGGGCGCCGGAACGGAAGACCCAGATCAGCAGGGCGCTGCCGAGAGCGAGCAACACGCCTTTGCGTACCCCATGGGCGGCGGCTAACGCAAACATGAGCAGGCTCAAAACGGCCGAGCCGGTCATAAAGGCCAGCGCGTGTTCTTCACCTCGAAAAAGTTGCAGGCGCAGGCGGTGAAACATCAAGCGCCCCAGAGCCCAAGCCACAGCCCCTGTGAAGCAGGCGCCGAAGACAATGTAGAAAGCCGCGGGCATGGTTCGGGGTTCAGCGCCCGCCCGGCGGGATCAGCCCTTCAAGCATTCGGCAATCTCTTTCTGTGTGATGGCGCCTTCCTTGACCACCCTCCAGACCGGTTCGGTTATGTCCACGGTGGGGCCCCCCACGCCCGCGCACAATCCGCCATCCAGCACCAAATCGATGCGCCCGTCCATGGTGCCGAACACCTCGATGCCGCTGCGGCTGGTGGGCTGGCCACTAATATTGGCGCTGGTGCCGATCAAAGGTTGCCCCAACCAGTGGATCAGCGCGTCGGCGACTTTCGATCTTGGGTGCCGGAGCGCCAGGCGGCCTGTATTGCCGGTGACCTTTAGAGGCACCTTGGCCGAAGCGGGAACGATCATCGTGAGCGGACCCGGCCAGAAGCGCCGCGCCAAGCGGAAAAACCGGCTGCTCAAATCCTTGGTTAGATCTTCGGCCATGGCAACGTCACCCACCAGCAGGGGCAGGGAACGGTGCACTTCCCGGCGCTTGGCGTAGAACACCGTGGCCACCGCATGCAGATTGAAAGGGTCGGCGACCAAGGCATAGAGGGCGTCGGTAGGGATCGCCACCACGCCGCCGCGCCGCACGGCGGCCGCAGCCCTCTCGATCGCCTCGGGAGCCGGCTGCTCTTGATCGATTTCGATGAGGTCGGTAGTCACGTCCGGTACGTATCTCTCTATCTACACCCGATCGCCGCCGCCACGTCAATAGCCATTTCATAGCGCCCGAACGGCGCGCTGAGTTGCACACCCTGCACCATGGGGCGCACCCGGCGGACCATCTCTTGGGCGATGGCCACGCCCTCTTGGCGCGCCTTGTCGGCCGAATCGGCGCGCCGCATGCGTTCCAGATATTCCCCCGGAACCGGGACTCTCAGTTCGTGGAGCATAAACTCAGCGTTGCGCAGGCTGGTCAGCGGCCAGACGCCCGTAATGAGCGGAATACGCAGGTGCTCGATGCGCCGGAGAAACCTCTCGAGCAGCTTCAGATCAAAGACCGGTTGCGTCACGGCAAATTCGGCCCCAGCTTCCACTTTGCGTTCAAAACGCTGCACCTCTTCGTCCAAATTCAGAGCGCCTGGGTTGGCGCCTACCCCGATTAGAAGACTGGTGCGCGAACCAATGGGGTTGCCACCAATATCCAGCCCCCGGTTCAAATTGCTGACGATACCTACCAACCCGATCGAATCCACATCAAAAACGGCAGTGGCCTCAGGATAAGAACCCATGCGGGGCGGATCGCCGGTGATGCAAATCAGATTTCGGATGCCTGCCGCGTGTGCGCCGATCAGTTCGGACTGGATGCCGAGAATATTGCGGTCCCGGCAGCAGAAGTGCAACACCGCCTCGATGGCAGCCTGTTGCTGAATGATCTGGCAAGCCACCTGGGCGCTCATGCGCGCGCTGGCGCGCGGGCCGTCAGGAACGTTGACACAGTCGATCCCATGCTGCGCGCACAGGCGGGCCCCGGTGATTTCCCGGCCGGCGTCCACGCCGCGCGGCGGCAAGATCTCCACAAAAACCACAAACTTGCCTTGGACCAGCTTGGCCCCCAGCGAGGATTTTTCCGCTGCCGGCGTCTGCGGCATAGCCTGGCCCGGTTCGCTCGCCGGGCTGCTTACCGTCACGCGCCGGCGCTCCGGAGCCATGGAACGCGTTTCAGCCCGCACCTGGCGGATGTGTTCCGGCGTGGTGCCGCAGCAACCACCGATGATGCGCACTCCGGTCTCCAGAAAGCGCCGTGCATACTGGGCCATGTATTCGGGTGAGCAGAGATATAGACTCCGGCCTTCCACCCGGACCGGGTGACCGGCGTGGGGCAGGGCGCTCACGGGCTCGGACGGGTACTGGGCCATGCGCTCGATGGTTTCCAGCATCACTTTTGGTCCGG
The DNA here is from genome assembly GCA_964429095.1 of uncultured Solibacteraceae bacterium. Lineage (GTDB taxonomy): Bacteria > Acidobacteriota > Terriglobia > Bryobacterales > Bryobacteraceae > JAJFUV01. Next base: position 6,509 of record CAYSBM010000165.1, read on the forward strand.
CAGAACAATTTAGCCCCACCACCTCCGCCGGGCACTGGTCGAGATACCGTGCGTAGGTCTCGGTTCCGGTTCCATCCGGGAGCGAGCCGGCGTCGTCGATGGTTACTTGCGCCACCAACGGCACGGCGCCCCGGGCAATCTCCAGAGCCGCGCTCAGGGCGGCCTCCAGCTCGTTAAGGTCGGAGAAGGTCTCCAGAATCAACAGATCCACGCCCTCTTCCACCAGCGCGGAAGCCTGCTCCGCAAAGATCTGGCGCGCCTCGGCGGTAGACACCTTTCCCAAACGCCCTACCCGCGTCCCGAGCGGACCAATACTGCCGGCCACGAACGCCGTCTGCCCGGCGGCTTCCCGCGCCAGGCGCACGCCGGCGCGATTAATGGCATCCACCTTCTCGCTCAAACCGTAAGGCGCCAGACGGTTCCGGTTGGCGCCGTAGGTATTGGTTTCCAGGATCTCCGCGCCGGCCTCGAGGTCTTCCCGGTGCACTTGG
>CAYSBM010000166.1:0-810 GCA_964429095.1 uncultured Solibacteraceae bacterium
TGACCAACTGGAATGCGGCCTGGATCACACGGTACGACTATAACCGGAACTTCCCCGGCGAACTGGGCGGGGAAGAACTGGAGTTCCGCAAGGTGATCCAGTTAGCGGACGCTCCCAGTGCAGCGCGGCTGGCCGTAGCGGCCGACGCGCAGTTTGAACTGCGGATCAACGGCGCCAGCGCGGGAGCGGGGCGAGGCTGGAGCCGGCCCCAAGTAATAGACCACCTGAGGCTGGTGAAAGGGCGAAACGAAATAGTGATCGTTGTGCGCGGCGGAGGTTTTCTGCTGGCCGAAGGGGAGCTGGTTCTGGGCGATGGCGCGCGATTGCCGGTCGAAACCAGCGGCGAATGGCAGGTGCGCAAGCCGGGCGAGTCTTGGAGGGCTGCTTACGCGTGCGCGAGGCCGCCCATGGGCAAGGGGGGCAACGTACCGCTCCCGGGCGCGGCGCCCGCCAAAGCCGTTTGGTACCGTGTCGTGGTTCCGCATGGGGCGGTAGCCTTGAAGCCGCCACGCGTCCAGGGCGCCTGGCGGATGGAAGTGGACGGCCATACGGTGCAGGTTCCGGCAGCGGTTCAGGCTGGCAGCACGGTGATGCTGCGCGTGGAGCTGGCTCACGACGGCGACGGGTTGCTGGCGCCGCTCGAATTCCAGTGCCGCGCCGAACCAACCGGCTTGCGCGACTGGCGCGAGCTCGGTATGGAATGGTACTCCGGCCGTGCGGTTTACCGCACCCGGTTCCGCCTGCCGGCGGTTCCGGCCGGACAACGTCTGCTCGCCGACCTGGGCAAATTGAACTATTCTGGCGAGATCT
>CAYSBM010000166.1:820-6910 GCA_964429095.1 uncultured Solibacteraceae bacterium
CGATAATGAACTCGCGGTGGTGGTGGCCAACCTGCTGGCCAACCGGATGCGCTGGGAGATTTTCGACTCGGCAATCTCCAATATCTATGCGCGTTGGTGGCACGACGGCAACATATTGCGGGAACCTGATAAACTGCGTAGCGGACTCTTCGGTCCGGTTCGAATTCTCCAAGCCGAGGATTGAGATGTCTCCCCAACGGAATGTTTACACACGGCGCGCTATGCTTGCCAGCGGCGCCGCGGCGGCCGCCGCCTGTGGAATGACCTTGCCGGCGGTGAATGTGCGGGAGCGGCCGTACCGGGCGGTGGGCAATGGGCGCACGGACGACACCAGAGCTATTCAGCGCGCTTTGGACGATACGCGGAAACGCGGCGGCGGCGTGGTATTCGTGCCGGCCGGTGAATACTACATCGCTGGGTATCTGGTAGTACCCGCTGGCGTGACGCTGATGGGAGTGGCGCGCGCGCCGCGGAGTTGGTCGCGGGACGCCGGCGGGTCCATCCTGTTGGCGGTCGAGGGCGCGGGTTCGACCGACGGCACGGCGCTGCTTACGCTGGACGGTCCCAATGCAGCTATCGAAGGGTTGACGGTCTTCTATCCCGAGCAGAAACTGTCGGAAGAGCCTGTGGCTTACCCATGGTGCGTGGCCAGCGGCAGACAGGCCGACAACGTGGCCATCGTGAACTGTTTGCTAGTGAATCCCTACCAGGGCGTGAATTTCGCCACTCATTCCGCGCACCGGCACCTGATCAGCGGGTTGTACGGACAGCCGCTGCGGAAGGGGATCTGGGTAGATAAGTGTTACGACATCGGCCGGGTGAAGAATGTGCATTTCTGGCCGTTCTGGACGCAGGACAAGCGCATCATCGAATATACGATGGCGCACGGCGCCACGTTTCTGTTTCAGCGCACTGACTGGGAGGTGGTCGAGGACATCTTTTGCTGGGGCTACAACACCGGCGTGGAGTTCAGCAGTTCCGAAGCGCCCCGAGAGCACCCGGGGCTGAAGGGCATCAACGGCATGAACGGTCAGATGACCAACATCAACTTCGACAACGTGAACGTCGGTGTCGATATCAGCGGCACCCAGCCTTACGCCATCCACATTACCAACCTGAACATCGCAAATGCGGGAGCGGGCGATGATCACATTGGAGTTTGGGGGCGCAACAGCGCGAAGAGCGCAGAATTAAGCGTCCGCGGCGCGAGCTTTTGGGGAAGCTTGAATCAGGCGCTGCGCTGGGAAATCCCGGGCACGGTGACGCTGGCGGATTCCCGCGTGGTGGAGTGGAACTACCGCCTGCCAGCGGTTGAGCTGCTGGCGGGCAAAGCCATGGTCCACGATGTTATATTCGCCAATCCAAAGCTGCGGCCGGGCACAGCCGTAAGGATAGGCCCGGCGGTGGAGAGCGCGATGGTCTATAACAATCAACTGAACGGCCACGTGATCGTGAACGAAGGCAGCCGCCACGCGTCGCTCTCCAACAATCAGGTCCAGGAAAGATGAGGTGCGCGTACGGGGCAACGCTTATGGCGGCCGATGCGAGGGGCCGGTCCGGCGCGGCATGAGCGCAAGTGGTCCCTGTGGGCCAAGCGTCTGCGATAGAGGCGCTGCGGGGCGATAAGATAATTTCCATGACACGTAGACAATTCGCCGGCGCCGCCGCCGCGGCGTTGACAGGGGCAGGGGCGGCGGACGACATCGTCACGGAGAGGATTTTGGGGCCTGAGACCCCGACAGGGCCTTACAAGCATCCCGCCTGCATGACGGAGCTGGCCAATGGCGATTTGTACCTGGTCTATTACGGTGGTGCGGGGGAATATGCGGTGGATACCGGCGTTTTCGGTTCCCGCAAGAAAAGGGGCGAAACAGTGTGGAGCCCGCCGGTGCGCATCGCCAGCAATCCCTTCTGGTCGGTGGGTAATGGCGTGGTCTGGCAGGCGCCTGACGGGTTGGTGTGGCTGTTTTTCGTGACGCGCTTCGGCGACACGTGGTCGGACTCGCGCATTGCGGTGAAAATCTCCCGCGATGGGGCGCACACCTGGTCGGATACTTCGATGCTCACTTTTGAACTGGGCACCATGGTGCGGAACCGCCCCATTGTGCTGGAAGACGGCGACTATCTGCTGCCGATTTACCACGAGCCGGGGCACGACACCGAAATGGTGGGGCCCGACAGCGCTTCGTCGTTTTTGCGCTACAACGTGAAAACCGGGCGGTGGAAGGAGACCGGCCGGATCCGGTCGAGGAAGGGCAATATTCAGCCAGCGCCCGTAGCGCTGGACAAAGACCATCTGATCGCCTACTGCCGGCGGGGCGGTGGCTATGGTCCCACGGCTGACGGCTGGTTGGTGAGAGCCGAATCGCACGACGGGGGCTGGACCTGGAGCGAGGGTGTGGACTCGGCGTTCCCCAATCCCAAATCCGAAGTGGATTTCATCCGGCTGGCGAACGGCCATCTGATGCTGGTCTATAACCACAGCATGAGCGAGCGCACGCCGCTCAGGGTGGCGATTTCGACCGATAATGACAAGACCTACCCTCACTACCGGGAACGATTACGCCTCTCCGATTGCTTTCCAGACGCGCGACGGAAAGATTCATGTGGTCTACACGTCGGATGGGAGGCGGGTGATCCGCCACGCGATCTTCGAGGAAAGCGCCATTCTGCGATGAGAATCGGCCTGGACGGGACGCCGCTCACGGTAGCGGCGGACGGGACGGCCCGCTACACGGCGGAGTTGAGCCGGGCGCTGGCCACCGGTTTTCCCGAAGATGAAGTCATACTGCTTTCCGCCCAGCCGTTGCCGGACCTGTGCGGAGCGCCCCCGAATTTGAAGCTGGGCCGAAGGCCGCAGAACCGGCTGGAGCGCCGGTGGTGGACCTATGGGGTGGCGCGGGAGATGTGGCGGCGGCAGATTGACATTTTTCATGGCACAAGCTTCTCGGCGCCTTATGTGCCGCTGCGGCCCAGCGTAGTGAGCATTCACGACTTGTCGCCCTGGCGCGACCCGGCCTGGCACCACGCCGCGGAACGCGTGCGGCGCCGTACGCCCGCGGTGGTTGGGCTGGGCCTGGCGACGATGGTCCTCACTGACACCGAAGCAATACGGCGCGAGGTGTGCGACTTTTTCGGTCTGCCGCCGGGGAGGGTGGCAGCGGTGCCGCTGGCGGCTGCCGCGGTTTTTCGTCCTATCCAGGGGCCGCCGCCCGCAACCCCGTACTTGCTGTATGTGGGGGCCATCGAGCCTCGCAAGAACCTGTTGATGCTCGTGGATGCATGGCGCGAAGCGTTGCGTGGCAGCGGCGTGACGCTGGTGCTAGCCGGACGCCAGCGGGCCGATGGTCCGCAATGGCAAGACGAGCCGGGTTTGCGCCTTGCGGGCGTGGTTGGAGATGAAGAACTGGCGCGGCTGTATAGCGGCGCGCTAGCCGTGGTTTATCCCTCTTTCTATGAGGGATTTGGCCTGCCTGTGGTGGAAGCCATGAGCTGCGGGGCGGCGGTGGTGGCTTCGCGTGACGCAGCGCTGATGGAAGTATGCGGCGGAGCGGCTCTGCACGTTAGCGCCGCCGACCAGCGGGGATGGGTGGAGGTGATGCGAGCGCTGGTCCAGAAACCCGGGCTGGTACGAGAATGGAGGGAGCGCTCTTTGCGGCGGGCGCGGGAGTTCTCGTGGGAAACAACGGCCCGCATGACGCGGGAAGTGTATGACGAGACCCGGCAGCGGTTCGGCATTTAAGCCGGCGGCGCTGATGGTGGCGCCCGAGGCTCCTTACCCGGTGGCCGGGGGCGGCGCGTTGCGTTCGGCGGCGATGGTTGAATACCTGGCCTCGCGCTACGAGCTGGACCTGCTGGTATTTCGCGAGCCGGGCGCCACGGACCCTACCGCAGCTATACCCCGAGGGCTGGTGCGCGAGGCGGGCGTCATCGATCTGCCTTACCATTCCCGCTCCGCCGCGGCGCGTCTGGCGAGAAATCTGGGCCGGGTGCTCCGCGGTGCACCGCCGCTCAATGACCGTTTTGCGGGCTTCGAAGAGCGGATCGCGACGTGGCTCAAAGGGCGGCATTACCATTTAGGAGTAGTGGAACACTTTTGGTGTGCCCCGTACCTGCCCATTCTGGCGCGGCATTGTGAGCGGACCATTCTGGATCTTCACAACATTGAGAGCCAGCTCTACCGGGCCTACGCGGATTCGGAGCCTTGGCCGCTGCGTGTGATGTGCCGTCGCTTCGCCCGCCGGTGTCAGCAACTGGAGCGCGAATGGCTGCCCAGGTTCGGCCTGGTGCTGGCGGCGTCGGAAGTGGACGCCCGCCGGGCGGCAGCCATTGCGCCGGAAGCAAGAGCGGCCGCTTATCCCAATACGATCCCGCGAATTCCGCGTTTCAAGAAGGCAAAAGAAGATGTTATTATCTTTTCTGGGAATCTTGAATACCGTCCCAACGTAGCCGCCGTACGGTATTTCCGGCAGGCGATCTGGCCCGAACTCAGGCGGCGGTGGCCTTCGCTGGTGTGGCGCGTGATCGGCAAGAACGCGCAAGGGGTGCGGCGCTACACCGGAGGAGATGAGAGGATTGAGTTGCGGGGGCCGGGGGAAGACGCCATCGGGCTTCTGGCGGAGGCCAAGGTAGCGGTGGCGCCAGTGCTGGCGGGCAGCGGGACGCGCGTAAAGATATTGGAGGCATGGGCAGCCGGGACGGCGGTAGTTTCCACCCGGTTGGGGGTAGAGGGATTGGCTGGACGGAACGGGGCAGACCGTCTGATCGCGGACTCAGCCGGCGGTTTCGCCTCGGCGGTGTCGAGGTTGCTGGAGTCGGCTGACGAGCGGGAACGCATCGCCGCCGCCGGGCGGGCCCGTTACGCGGCCGAGTAGACCTGGGAGGCGGGGTGGGAAAACCTCTCAAATCTCAACATCTGATGGCCGTTGCCTGGACAGGGCATTTATACTGGTAGAACTGCATGATATTTTCGGTCGACGCCCACGCCATCGGCTGCAAGCTCACGGGGAACGAGGTTTATATTCGTAACCTGTTGAGAGGGTATGCGGCCTTGGACCGGGAGTCCCGCTTCATTGCGTATCTAGCCGTGGAAGACGCAGCAGAATGGGTGCCGCCGAGGTTCGAAAAGCGCTTTGTCGCCCGAAATCCTTTTGTGAGGCTGGGGTGGGACTTGGCCCGCCAACTCCGGAAAGACTTCCCGCAGTTGGTGCACGTGCAGTATACGGCGCCGCTAGCTTGCCCGGTGCCGGTGGTGGTAACGGTACACGATGTGAGTTTCCTGGAGCACCCGGAGTACTTTCCCTGGATGCGGGCGCTGCAACTACGGCAAACAGTGGCGCGCACTGTGCGGCGCGCGGCGCGGATATTGACGGTGAGCGAATTTTCGCGGCGGGCTATCGCGCGGAAGTTCAACCTCGATCCGGAAAGCATCGTGATTACGCCGGATGCCGCAGCGGACTCTTTCCGCCCCATCAACCGGCAAGCGGCAGAGCAGTGGGTCCGGTCGAATCTGGGGCTGTCGGAGCCTTTTGTGTTGACAGTGGGCGATTTGCAGCCGCGCAAGAATCAGGTAGGACTGATTGAAGCTTTTGCCGAGGCCATGCGCGCGCGGCCCGAGTTGCCGCATCATCTGGTGCTGGCGGGCAAGGATACCTGGTTTTCCGGGCGCGTGCGGAAGGCCGCACAACAGTCCGGCTACGCTGGGCGCATCCACTTCACAGGTTTTGTGCCGGATGAGGATCTGGTCTACCTATACAACGCTTGCGAGGTTTTCGCTTTTCCGTCGTTTTATGAAGGGTTCGGCCTGCCGGTGCTGGAAGCCATGGCCTGCGGGCGGGCGGTAGTCTGCTCGAATACCTCCGCACTGCCGGAAGTGGCCGATGCTGCATGCCTGCTGTTCAATCCCCGCTCGCGCACCGAGATTGCGCGCGCGCTGCTGGATTTGCTGCTCGATCCGGAACTGCGGGCCAGGATGGAGCGGCTGGGCTTGCAACGGGCAGCGGTGTTTAGTTGGCGTGAGACCGCCCGCAGGACTCTGGAGGTGTATCATGAAGTTGCCGGCCGCGAACGTTTCGCAGCCCCCGCCAGGCG
>CAYSBM010000167.1:0-6866 GCA_964429095.1 uncultured Solibacteraceae bacterium
GGGGGGATCAGGCGGTGACACGCCGCATAGTACAGCGCGTCGAGCGCCGTCGCCGCACCGGCGAGCACGAACATCACGGCACGGGGATCGCCGGTATCCGCCGCGAGATGCAGGGCCTCGGCCATCGTCACGCGGCCATCCGGTTTTCCGCGTCGCTTCGACTTGACCGGACGCGGGCGCTGCCGCGGCACAAGCACCGGGCTTGCCCGCCGCACCGCGGAGCCGATCTCGCCTGCGATCTTCCACAGCTCTTCGGGAGTGGCCGCCTTCTGGATGCGCGCCTGGAGTTGGGCAAGTCGTCCCATGGCCTTCACTTCAGCGGCCTCCCGCCGAGTCTTTCCTGCTCCGCACCATCCGCCGCTCGGGATCGTAATAGAACTTCCGCGCGACCAGCCTCGCGCCGTTCTTCAGGCGTGTTTCGATCGCCTCGATCTTCCGCGCCGCCTCCAGGTTGGCTTTCCACTCGACGTCCTGCCAAGCCACGACCTCTTCCAGGTCCTGGTCGGTAACGAAGTCGAGGCTCAACTGGCGGGGTCTCGCCGGAATCACCCTGAGCTTCGGATTCGATTCGTTCGCCATAAAAGGAATTCTACGGCGAACGAAAGGCGAAGACAACCGCCTATTCCTTGAGCGCAGCGGGGCCGCCGACCACTACATCTTGCGCTTCCGGCCGCTACAATCAGCCCGCCTTTTGTTTTCTTCTGGGCACAACCGCCTTCTCGCCAACGACTTCCGCGCCGGCCAGCCTGACAGCCTGAAGCGCGATCTCGGCCGACGGGGTGGGCTTCTTCTGGCGCAGCAGGGCCAGCAACCAGTGGACGTAGCGCTCCTCGTCCGGGGTGAGTTCGCCAAATGGCGATGCCGCTTGAACTTGCGCGGATTCGCGCCGGGGTTTGGGCGCCTCGCCGGACTGGTTGACGGACTCGAGCCAGGCCGTAAATGCTTGCTCCGACGCCTCTTTCATCTTCAGGCCGCGCGTGGCGACGGCGATTTTGACCTGCCGGTGCAGCTCCTTGGGCAGCTCGATTCCAAACTTTATTTGGCTTTGATCCATAGGGTTATCGCGGGTTTCGGTGCACTCATGCGATGCGGCGATTGACACTAATCGCGAAATCGCGAATACTATTCTTTCAACTTCACATCAACTATGAAACACCCCATCCTGAAACGCAAGCCGAACCGCAAGGACGACCCGCTCTACGGCCTCAACCGCCGGGTCGCCCGCAAGCTCGGCAAAAGCGAATCGCTCGTCAGCCTGGTGCGCCGCGGACTCATCGCCTCGCGGCACGTGGCCGATGCGATCGAGGCCGAGGGCCGGCTCATGCTCCGGGAGTGGGCGGCCGCACAGAAAGCCAAGTGCGCCGGCAAGGAGGCTCAACATGCCTGAGCTGGCTGCGTGCCACGCCGACGTCGTAGCAGGCCGGATCGTTGTGAACGCGCCGTTGTCCGCACTGTTCGTCTGCGGCCGCATCCCCGGCGGCAACTGGGACCGGGCTACACGCGCCTGGAGCTACCCGGCGACCGAGGGCCACGCGAAGCTCATCAAGGACCGCATCCCGCGCCTCGAAGCCACCGGCGCCTTCGCTGCTCTCCTTCAGAACGGCCATGCGCCGCAACCCGCCGCGCCGGCGCCGCAGCCCGACACCGAGATCCCGCACGGCCTGATCACCCGGCCCTGGCGGCACCAGATCGCCGCCTACAAGTTCTGCCTCGACCGGATCGCGAAGGGCTTCCGCGGCTTCCTGCTTGCCATGGGGATGGGCACCGGCAAGAGCCTGGTGGCCTGCATGCTCATCCTCGGGCTGGCGGCGCGGCGCGTGTTGATCGCGTGCCCGCTCCGCGTGGTGCCGGTGTGGATCACGCAGTTCGAGCGGCATGTGGGCATCCCGGTGGTCGTCGCCGGACTGGATGAGGACGCCGGCAGCGTCGCCGGCAAACAGCGGCTCGCGGCGGAAAAGCTCGAGCTCGCCCAAGCGCGCGGAGTGCCGTTCATCGCGGTCATCAACTACGACTCGGCCTGGCGCGAGCCGTTCGCCGGCTGGGCCGAGCAACAGGACTGGGACCTCGCGATCGCCGACGAAGTGCACCGCATCAAGGCGCCGGGCGGCAAGGCCAGCCTCTTCTTCAAGCGCATGCGCACGAAGGCGCGCTACCGGGCCGGCCTCACCGGCACCCCGATGCCGCACAGCCACACCGACATCTACGCGCCGTTCCGGTTCCTCGATATCGGCATCTTCGGACCCAGCTTCAACGCCTTCCGCCAGGAGTACTGCGTCATGGGCGGCTACCAGAAGAAACAGGTGGTCGCGCCGCGGAACCTCGACAAGCTCGAAGAGAAGATGCGGCTGATCACGTTCCGCGTGGACAAGGGCGTGCTCGACCTGCCGCCCGAAACGCACGTGATCTACCACTGCGATCTCGGTCCCGAAGCGCTTCGCGTCTACCGGGGCGTTGAGGACAAGTTCGTCGCCGAGGTGAAGGACGGCATGGTGACCGCCGCCAACGCGATGGTCAAGCTGCTCCGCCTCCAACAGATCACCGGCGGCTGGGTGAAGACCGACGACGAAAAGTATCACCGCATCGACACATCCAAGCAGAAGCTGCTGGCAGACACGCTCGAGGACATTGGCAGCGACGAGCCGGCCGTCGTGTTCTGCCGGTTCCACGCCGACCTCGATGCGGTTCACGAAGCCTGCCAGGCGCTTGGCTACGCGAGCCTGGAACTCTCGGGGCGGCGCGACGAGCTGAAGCGTTGGCAGAACGGCGAGGCGCAGGTGCTCGCCGTGCAAATCAGCGCGGGCGGAGTCGGTGTCGATCTCACGCGCGCCCGCTACTCCATCTACTTCTCGCTCAGCTTCTCGCTGGGCGAGTACGACCAGTCGCTCTCCCGTGTCCACCGGCCCGGCCAGACGCGTCCGGTCGAACACATCCACCTGGTGGCGAGGAACACGGTGGACGTGAGAATCATGCGCGCCCTCGAACGCCGCGCCGAGGTCGTCGAGGCGATCCTCGCCGAAATCAAAAGCTAGCCGGCAGGAGAACGACAGCAATGAACATGGAGCAACTGAAAGAGTTCGTGTGCCTGGAGAACCGGAAACGCGATCTCGACGCGGAACTGAAAGCGGCCAAGGCCAGGCTCGACGAGCTGGAAGAGGCGCTGGTGCCGCAGTTCATCGAGGACGGCGTGCAGTCCATGAAGGTGGACGGGCGTACCGTGTCGCTGGCGCAGGAAATCTACGCGAGCCCGCTCGACGGGCGCGACCGCGTGGTCGAGGCGCTCAAGGCCTCCGAACTCGCGCAGTACGTCAGCGAGAACTACAACACCAATTCGCTCTCGGCGTTCGTGCGTGAAGTGGCGCGCGATGTGGCCGCCCAGGCGGAAAGAGAAGACCGGATCTTCACCGAGGACGACGTGCGGGCCGCGCTGCCGGCGCCGCTCGGCCTGGCGTTGAAGATCTCGTTCGTCCACACCCTGCGCAGCAGGAAGGCTTAGTTCAACCAAGGAGAAAACCGAAATGCAGGAACTTGTGAAGATCAACGCGCCGCGCGCCCTGACGCTCGGTCCGGAAGCGGCGCAAGCGGTGCAGGAGGCGTTTGCCATCAACATCGCCGGCGGCAGTGTGTCGGAGTTCGACCTGCCGCGCATCAAGGTCAACCCCGGCACGGCGCTGTGGCTGATCCCCACGCTTGAGGGCGAGGAGACGGCGCAGCGGATTGAGGGCGTGATCGTGTTCGCCCGCGACACCCGCGCCTATTACCAGAGCAAAGACGCGGGTAATGTGCCGCCGGACTGCTCCTCTTCGGACAACGTCACCGGCGTGGGCAAGCCGGGCGGCCAGTGCGCGCAGTGCCCGCTCGCGCGCTGGGACAGCGCCGGCGACGGCAGCGGCGCGCAGGCCTGCAAGCAGGTCAAGCAGCTCTTCATGCTGCGCGGCGATGCGATGTTTCCCGAGGTCGTGTCGCTTCCGCCCACCAGCGTGCGCAACGCCCGGCAGTTCTTCCTGAAGCTGACCACGCAGGGCATCCCGTACTACCAAGCGTTCGTCGCCGTCGAGCTGGAGAAGGCGCAGAACGGCCAGGGCAAGACCTACGGCAAGGCCGTGCTGAAGTTCCTGCGGCGGCTGACGCCGGAGGAGACGCAGCGTGCCATCGAGTTCCACCAGATGTGCCAGCAGTTCGCCGGCCGCATCCCGACCACCACGTCCGCGGCCGAGGCCGACGCCGCGTAAAGGAGCCGCGATGTTCCAGGAGACCATCCTTCAGATCAACAACGGCGCCACCCTCGAAGAACTCTCCGAGGAGCTGGCCAAGGTCGTGGCTGCCGTGCGTGCGACCGGCAAGAGCGGCGCGCTCGCGCTGACGCTCAAGGTGCTGCCCGCTTCGAAAGGCTCGGCCGACGTGCTGATGGTCGAGAGCCAGGTGAAGAGCAGGCTGCCGGAGCGCGAGCGCGGCATGACCGTGTTCTACGCGACGGACGACAACCGGCTGGTCCGCAACGACCCGAAACAGCAGATGCTGCCGCTCCGCGTGGTCGATATCGAAACGCCCCGCAAGGGCGAACTCAAGGAGGTCATCTGATGCCGCAGTACGAACCTGAAGCGATTGGCGATGTCCAGGCCGCGATCGCGGCCGGCGCCGCGCTGGGCGAACCACGCCCGGTCGCCGCCGACGGGACCCAGGGCGTCTACACGGTCCTGCCGAAGGACTACGAGCTGGCGTCGCTCGAAGAGTATCTGCCGCGGCCGTTCCGCATCAGGCAAAAGGTCACCCTGCACGACACCGACAGCTTCATCGTGTACGTGAACGAGTTCGGCCGGCGCGGCGTGAGCCATCTCTTCTTCAATGCCGAGAAGGAGGAGTTCGTGGCAGTGCTCGACTACCACGAAGCCACCGGCATCGCCATGCCGAACTGGTGCGAGCACGTCGCCACCTACACCACCCGGCGCTCTACCGAGTTCCAGACCTGGCTCGGCAAGAACCGACAGCAGCTTGGCCAGGTCGATTTCGCCCGCTTCCTCGAAGAAAACATGCCCGACGTGGTCGAGCCCGCCGGCGCCGAGCTGCTCGAGGTCGCCCTCACGCTCGAAGCGAAGAAGGAGGTTGCGTTCTCTTCGGGCGTGCGGCTCGCGAACGGCCAGATCCAGTTCACCTACGACGAAGAGATCCGCGGCACGGCCAAGAAGGGAACGCTCGAAATCCCGGACGGCTTCGTGCTCGGCATCTCCATTCACGAAAACGGGCCGGCCTACCGCATTCCGGTTCGTCTGCGCTGGCGGCTGCACGACTGCAAAGTTGTGTTCTGGTACGAGATCCAGCGGCCGCACCGCTTCATCGCCGACGCGCTGAAGGAGATCCGCGACAAGATCCAGGCCGAGACTGGCCTCTCGATCCTGTCCGGCGACACCAAGTAGCGAGCACCAGCCAAACAGTTCGAGAGCACCACGGAACACGAGCGAGCCAAGCAGGGAGAAAGCAAATGGAAACGAACACCACCATCGACACAGCCGGACTCACCACGGGCGAAGCTCGGTTCCTGGTCAACGCATATTACGAAGCGCGGGACCGGCGGAAAGCCGCCGCACGCCAGGCGGCCCCGATTGCCGACTGGCTCGGCGAACGCCACCGCGCCGAGGAAGAGCAGATCCGGAGGACGCTCGAAAGCTGGACCGAGACGATCCCGGCGGCCAAGTGGGCCAAGGGAATCGTGGGCCCGGTCATCGCCGCAGGGTTGGCCGCGCACATCGAGATCAGCCGCTGCCCCACGGTGGGGCGCATCTGGCGCTTCGCCGGCCTCGACCCGACCCAGGTGTGGGTCAAAGGCAAGAAGTGCCCGTGGAACGCGGCGCTCAAGGCCTTGTGCTGGAGGATCGGCGAAGCCTTCGCCAAGCAGCCCCCGGACCAGGCGCACTTCTACGCCAGCCTGTTCCGGCAGCGCAAGGCGCAGGAAGAGGCCGCGAACGAAGCCGGCAAGTTCGCCCGGCAGGCGGCGGCCAAGCTTCCGCTCGCCGGCGCCAACGACGAGGAGCGCCGCTTCTACGAGCAGGGCAAGCTTCCGCCGGCGCACATCGAAGCGCGCGCCAGGCGCTGGACCGTGAAGCTGTTCCTGGCCCACTACCACCACGTGGCCTGGACCCTGGCGACGGGCTGCGAGCCGGCCAGGCCGTATGTGATCTCGATCCTCGGCCACGCCGACTTCATCAAGCCGCCGGACTTCGACGGAGGTGCGCGGTGAGCTCCGCAGACGGCTATGGCATGCCGGTGCATCCGGTCTGCGACCTGTTCCCGTTGATGGACAAGGCTGCGCTCGCCGGCCTCGCCGCGGACATCCGGGCGAATGGCTTGCTGCATCCGATCGCCGTTCACGAAGGGCAGCTCGTCGATGGACGCAACCGGCTGCTGGCCTGCCGCGAGGCCGGAGTCGAGCCGCGCTTCGCCGAGTGGAACCAGATCTACCAGGGACCGATGCCGCTCGCGCGCTGGATCTGGAGCGTCAACGGCGAGCGCCGCCACCTCACGCTCGACCAGGTCACGGCGGCCCAGGTGGCGATCAAGGCATGGGAAGAGCAGGAGGCCGCCCGGCAAAGGCAAGTGGAAGCGGGGCGGCAGCAGGCTGAACGCGGGAAAGAGGGCGGGCGCGGCCGGCGGAAACCCACTCCTCACGCGGCGACGCCGACGAGCGGCCCTCGCGCTCGATCGGCGTGTCCGTCGGCCGGTCGTCCCCGCGCTCACGGGCGAACGCCGCTCGTTCGGCGGTCTCCAACCGTTCGAGAAGGACCCGGCACTGCACGAGCACGTCCGGGCCGTCCTGCGTCAGGCTCACGACGGCGAGCCGGCGATGCCGACCGCGGGCGCCGAGCACCTCGCGC
>CAYSBM010000168.1:0-5961 GCA_964429095.1 uncultured Solibacteraceae bacterium
ACCCGTACATAAGCGAGGAGACGCCCGTACCATGCCAAACGCATACGGCCAGCACGCCGCAGACGACGAGCTGGAACAATATGTTCTCGGAGGACTGGACGAACCGGAGGTTGCCGCGCTGGAAGAACACTTGCTGGTTTGCGAAGCCTGCCGGGAGCGGTTGGAAGAGACCGAGTCTTTCGCTCAGGCCATGCGCGCGGCCGCCAGGAAACTGCGTGCAGACCCCCCTTCGGCGTGGGAGGAGAGCAAGCGCCGGTGTTCCAGATTGATGGTTATGCCCACTCCCGCTTGGGCCACCGCCGCCGTAGCGGCAGCCGTAGTTTGCGGGTTGGCGGTGTGGCCTTCGCTGCTGCGGCGGCCTCCCACTCCCGCCGCATATACTGTAAACTTGGAGGCTCGACGCGGCGTGGAGGGCTTAGCCGGGAACCGCGTACCGCAAGAGACCCCGCTGGTTCTGCATATCGACCTGGCTGGAGTGGCAGCCCACGATTCTTACAGAATCGAAGTTGTGGACGCCCTTGGCACGCTCGAAGCGGCGTTCACCACAACGCCCGCCAGTGGGCGGCTGGAGGTGAGCGCAAAGCGCGGGCTCCCCGCAGGACGCCACTGGATCCGGCTATACGCACCGGGAAAAGCGGGCGCCCTGTTGCGCGAGTTCGCTGTCTTGTCCGAGTAGCAAGCGGTCACTGAGGAAAGCGCCAGATGCGCAAAGCGTTCCCGCCTAGCAGCAATTCACGGTCGCTCGCGCTATAGAAATCGCACACCTGGTCGACAAACTCGAGTTCTTTGTCCATGGGGAGTTCCCAGCGTGGCCTGGGATAGCTGGTGCCCCACACGAGCTGTCGTCCGCCGAACTCCTGGTAAATGGCTCTATAAAACGGCAGCGTATCCTCATTGGGTCAGCGCTTGCGTTCCGACATCTCATACGGCGCGCTGCTGCGGATCCAAACCTGCGGGAAGCGCTTCAAGCGGAACATCTTACGGAACTCGGTCCAACAGTCGCGGGCTTTCAGATCGGGCTTCCCGGCGTGATCGACCACAATCTTGACGCCGGAAAACCGGGCGGCCATATCCTCGAGCATGGGCATCTGGTGAGGCAGGATGTAGAAATTGAAGACCGCACCTAACCGCTCAGCTTCTTTCCATAGCGGGTACGATTGGCGGGCATTAAGCCAGGTGGATTGAGGGTGGTAAATGGGGCTGAAGCGCATGCCCTGGAACCCGCGTTCTTTCATCCAGAAACGCAGGCGCGCGGGCGCGTCTGGGGCCAGAGGATTGAGAAGGCCGTGCGCTACGAACAATCTCGGGTACTTGTTGAGCGAATAACTGATGTAGGAATTATCCCAGCCGTAATAGCGGGGGTTGATCAGCACAGCGTAGCGCAATCCAAACTCGCGCATAACCTCCACCTGGTTTTCGATGGGGGCCGAAACAGTAGGCCGCGCCTCGGGCCGTTCCGGATGGCCGAAGGGGAAGCGTCTTTCAAGCTCCAGGCTCCACACCTCGAGGTGCGTGTCGATCGGGAGCCGTCCAGCGGGCCTGCCAGCGCCGTAGCCTGCTGCGAAGGCGCCCAGCAGGAAGCACCGCCGCGAGCCGTCGCATGTCCGCCTTGTGGATTCCATGGCAACCATTTAACCACTGGCGGGGGCGGCTGGCGCGCGCGGCTAATTGGTTTGCCGGCCCAGAGGTGGGGTCTTCGGCGGATTGCCCGGCCGCGACAGTTGCCTTAGGCTGAGGATATGAGACGCCGCAGCGCCGTCCTTGCCATGCTGGCGGCGGGATGCCTGGCCGGCCAGCAAACCTCCCGGGAGGTGGAAACGTACGTGTATGACGGAATGGGCAACCGGACGCTGGCCACCACTTCTTCCACCACACGCCGCGGCGACACTGTGATGCATGTCGAGCGCGTGCGCTCGATAAACGGGCGGGAAGTCCCGCTGGAAAGCGTCCAGGAACGGGTGGTGAGCGCCAGCGGCAACGTCAAGGTGATCGAACGCATTGTTCGCCGCTACGATGCCGACGGGCAGCCAGGCCCACCCGAGAAGATCCGCATCGAGGAACATACGGCAGAGGACGGCGCCACTACGACGTCGGCCAGTGTTTATCGCGGCGATTTGAACGGAGCCTTCTACCTCGCCGAGAGAAGCGTAGAACACATCCGCAGGGCAGGAGATGTGACCACGGTAACCCGGTCGGTGGAGAAGCCTACGCTGAACGCCACCTTCGAGGTGGTTGAACGAAGCACCCAGACAACCAGCGAGAAGGACGGCGCCTCGCACAGCGAAAGCGTGGTATACCGGCGCGACGCCAGCGGAAACTTTCATGCCGCTCTCCAGGAGGTCGTGGACCGTAAGAAGACGCAGGACGCGGTCTTGGAAACCGTCAGCATTTATGAACCCGCTTCGGACGCCAAGTTACAACTCTCCCTCCAGATGATCACCACGGCGCGGATGGATCCAGGCGGCGCCGAGCGCCAGCAGACCGATATTTTCAGCGTGGCCGTACCCGGGCGGACGGCTCCGGCCGGCCAGACGCGGCCCGAGTTGCGAGAGCGCCAAATTCTGGAACGCAAGACCGCCGGTGGTGGCGCGGTTGTTGAGATCCTCAGCGTGCGCCGTCCCAGCCTTTCCGATCCGGACCGGCTCGGTCCCGCGCAGAAGGTGTCGGAAGTCATCTGCCGCGGCTGCGAGCCGCCGGGCAAGCCCTGACGGCGCGGGGTTACGGCTCGCTGAGAGCGGCGAGCAACGCGCCCTTGGCGGTCGAATGGAGAGGCTCGGCCGCCAGCCGCACTTCGGAGACGGGAATCGGAAAGTCGGCCGATCGCAGCACGCGCTCGAAGCGCTCTCGGAAACCGGCCGGAGAGGCGGCGCCTCCGCTCACGGCCAGCGGGATGGCGCGGTCGAGCTTTGGCAGCCGGCCGATGCTGCGGATGGCCCGGGCGATCGCATCCACCAGACGCCGGATCATGTCGTCATAGTAGATGCTCAGAGCGTGGTAGATGCGGTCGGTCTGCGCGCCGTTAAAATGAAAGCCGGTTTCCTTGAGAGTCCGGACGCGGGTGGTCATTTCGCCGGTGGCGTGTGCAGCGCTGCTGTCTATGAAATCCCCGGCCTGCGGAATGGAGAAGCTGAAAACCGGGGCGGCCAGATACGCCAGACACACATTGGAACAGCCACCGCCGCAACTCACGCCGATGCCGGTGCAGTTGACGTCGAGCAGTTCCGAGTAAACCACCGCCAACCCCTCCGGGATACTGCGGGCTGTGTAGCCGAGCGAAGTGATCGCTTCCAGAAGGGCAGCTTCGTGATAGGTCAGCGAACCATTGACATCCTCACCCCTGCCCGGAACGCTGAAGTAAACCTTTTGCGTCTTGCTTTGAGCCGGCCCCAGCATGGCGGCCAGCATTTCGCGCAGCACGAGCAGGCCCTGCGGCTCGCCGGGATTGATAAAGCCGCGCGACATGGGGCGCCGCGTCTCGGTGCGGAATAGATCCGCCATTTTTTCGCTCTCTTTGCCGTAAACGACGATTTCCTGGCCGATGACGGTGTGCGGAATGCGTTCTTTATCCAGCGCCGACCGCGTCAAGCCGGTCAAGGGAAGCGTGACGAAGGCGTTCAATTCGGACTGAACCTTGTAATCGCGACCCTCGCGCCGCGCCACCACGATGCGGCTGGTGCCTACGTCCAGACCATAGACAGTGGCCGGCGCTCCCGCCGGCTCGAGCGCGGGTTGCGCCTCCGGCTGTTCATCAGGCATGCGGAATCCTCCAATTGAATCTGCAAATGAATCCGACTCACGGAGATAGTGCGAGCGTACGGCAGGAAATCTCACCCCCTGCGGCGGGGAATCCCTGAGAAGATCTAGCGGTGCCCGAAATACATCAACCAGCCCAGCCCGAACAACGCCACCAGGAAATAACCGAAGCAGTAAAGGCCGTAATAGAGGCGGTCGCGGTCGCTGCGCTTGGTGACCACGCCCAACACGATGGAGGTGAAGAAGGCGAAAAGCGTCGCGGCTTCCAGGTGGGAGAGTGTAATCTTAGGCATCAGTCCTTCCTCCCCACAGCGATCTCAAAAGCGTCCAGCATGGCCAGCACGTTCAACAAGCCGGCGGCGACAAGGAATTTCGTACCGTAATCATGCACCAACCCGGGCACATCGGCCTGCGCATAGCCCATCCAAACGGAGAGAAAATACGGAATCCCCGCGAGCAGGTTGCCCAGAAAGCCGCCGCAATAGATGATGGTGGTCAGCAGATCACCGGTTTGCGGATGGAAGAAGGCTCCGCGCATGCTCAGTCCTAGCAAGAACATGGAAAGGATGGCGAACAGCAGCAACAGGCCGCGGCCGCGCTTGCGCAGATAGAGGTGCCCTCCGCCGGGGATCAGCCAGGCAATGGCCACCACCGGCGCCCAAACGTTGAGCGGCGGCAGGGGTTCTTTTGGCTTCTTCGCTTTTTCCGCCATGTGATCTACGATTTTAACATGGGCTGGTTCCGGGACCGGCGCCGGAGATTCCGCGCAGCGACGCGGGAGCCACAACACAACTGACATGAAACCGTTGGCGACATTTTTCCTAATCACTTTGACAGCCTTTGCTGCGCCTGCACACTTTGCCCCGCGCGTGGTGGCCGACGACCTCAAATACGGCTACCAGCTCACGGTTGCGGACCTGAACCACGACGGACGGCCGGACTTGATCGCAGTGGACGAGAGGGCCAGCGAACTAGCCTGGTATGAGAACCCTGGCTGGCGGCGGCACGTGATCGCGACGGGCCTGGAGCGCATGATCAACCTGGCCTGCCATGACATCGATGGGGACGGGGTGCCGGAGATTGTTCTGGCCCACCACTTCGAAACGCGCCCGGACCGCAGCCTGGGGATTCTGGCGCTGCTCGAGCACCAGGGCGATCCGCGCGGCTTATGGACGGGGCGCGAACTTGATCGCATTCCTACGGCGCACCGCGTGCGCTGGGCCGATATCGACGGCACGGGCAAGAAAGTGCTGATAGCGGCGCCGATGGTGGGCATGAGGGGCTACGCTCCGAATTTCGACGACAACGTACCGATTTACGTATACCGGCCGGGCGAATGGAAACGGGAGTTGGTCAGCGAGGACGCGCGTGGAGTATTGCACAGCATCTACCCATTCGACTGGGATGGCAAAGGGCGCGACGTGTTGCTCACGGCCAGCTTTCGCGGCATACGCCTACTGCGGCCCGCATCAAGCGGCCCGTGGAACGCCGAAGAACTCGCCAAGGGAGATCCCGCGCCCTGCCCCAAGTGCGGATCGAGCGAGATCGTGGTGGGCCATTTGGGCAAACGTAGGATCCTGGCTGCGATTGAGCACTGGCACGGCAACCAGGTAGTAGTTTATCGGCGCCGCGGCAAGCTATGGCGGCGCCAGGTGCTGGACGGCACGCTGGTGAATGGGCACGCGCTCGCAATGGGAGACCTGAACGGCGACGGCCGCGACGAGATTGTGGCCGGCTTCCGCGGACCGGGCTTCAAGCTCTATCTGTACTCGGCGGCGGATCGAAACGGCCAGCAGTGGACGCGCCAGGTTCTGGATGATGGCGGCATGGCGGCGGCCGACTGCAAGATCGCGGATTTCAACGGCGATGGCCGGCCCGATATTGCCTGTGTGGGGGCCGTCACACACAACATCAAGATATACGAGGGCCGTTAGCGGCCTGGGTCAGGCCCGGGCGGCGGCGTGAAAGGCGGCGGCGATCTTCTCGATGGCCTCCTGGCTCAACACCGGCGGGATCGAGAGCATGCTGGAGCGGGAAATCAAGTCGTCCAAGACCGGCAGCGTGCCTTTGGCGTAGCTATAACCGGCCGCGAAAGCGTTCAACGGATCAGTCCACGGGCGGCCCGCAGCGGAGTTGGATGTTTTTCCCACCAGGCTGCCATTGTTGTAATAGATGTGCATGCCCCAGTTGGTCATGGGGATGTTGTTT
>CAYSBM010000168.1:5971-6205 GCA_964429095.1 uncultured Solibacteraceae bacterium
GGCGGCGCGCGTGGCTCCCCCCATGCGCAGGCAGGTTGCGCGGTCCTTCCAGAACATGCTGAGGAATGGGCCGCTGTCTCCGGCCGGGTCCAGGATGCGGCGGAACTTCATCCCCGGCAGACCTTCCAGCCTGGCGCGCAGCGCCCACTTGGCGCGGCGCATGGCGCCCACGCTTTGCTCCAATTTCCTGTGCTGCGCCTAAATCACCGCGGCGGTCTACTCCGCGCAGCCGGC
>CAYSBM010000168.1:6215-6807 GCA_964429095.1 uncultured Solibacteraceae bacterium
GGTCGTCGCACACTACCATGCCGCCTTCGCCTGCGGTCATATTCTTGTTGAGCTGAAAGCTGAAGATAGCCATGTCGCCGAAACTGCCCACCGGCTTGCCCTGGAAGCTGGCGCCATTGGCCTGGGCGCAGTCCTCCACCAAATATAGGTTCTTCTGGCGGCAGATTTCGGCGATCTTGCCGACCGCGCCAGGAGCGCCGCTCATATGAACCAGCAGGACGGCGCGGGAATGGGGGCCGATTTTGCGCTCCAAGTCCTCGGGATCCATGCAAAAGGTGTCGTCGATGTCCACCAGGCGCGGAATAGCGCCGGCGCGCACGACAGCGGCCAGACAGGAAACCCACAAGTAGCCGGGCAACAACACCTCGTCGCCCGGTCCCACACCGATGGCGCTGATGGCGATGCTCAACGCCGCCGTTCCGCTATTGACCGCCAGAGCGTACTTCCGCCCCAAGCGGGCGGCAAAGTCCCGCTCCAGGCGTTTGGCGAAGTGCCGCAGATCGGGCCCGTAAAAACGGAAAAGACTGCGGGAGTCCAGGACTTCCTTGACTGCGGAGTACTCCTCCTCGCCGAAATAATACGTGCCGGGCCA
>CAYSBM010000169.1:0-6798 GCA_964429095.1 uncultured Solibacteraceae bacterium
CGAGCTTCACCAACAACGCCATCATGAATTACAGCCGCGGCGTGATGATGACGGAACTGTATCTTTCGCCCGCCATGCTCACGGACGCCGAATGGAACGCCTTGGGCGGCGTCATGCAGTGGGGCCAGGCCAATGCAGACGTGCTGCTCCACGACACGCGCTTCATCGGCGGCGACCCAGCTGGACGCTAGGTTTACGGCTATTCGCATTTTCACCAAGGCAAGGGTATTGTCACCTTGCGCAACCCGGTGATCGAAGCCCAAACCTTGCGGCTCGCGCTGGACGAGCAGGCGGGCGCCGCCCCGAACGACCGCGCCTACCGTGCCCGCATCGTTTATCCGTTCACGGAAACCTTGCCGGGCGAGTACCGCTATGGAGACACGGCCGAGTTCAAACTCGAAGGCTACCAGGTGCAGGTGATCGAGTTTTCCGCCGGTCCCCTGCCGCCGGATCCTTCCCCTGCGCCGGCTGCGTCCGAGCCGCGCTGGGAGGGCAATGCGCAACGCTTCGCGGTGACGCTGGCCGGGCCCGAGCGCCTGGCATTGCTGTGTGAATCCAGCGCCCGGCTCACCCCGCGCCTCCGCGATAACGGCCGCAGCCTCAAATTCACCACCGTGAGCCCCTTTACCGGAGAAACCGACATCAGCGTGGGGCAGGGAGGCTGGACTTTTCTGGTGGCCGAACTGGCTGCCGGCCAGCACACCATCGAGTTGGACGCCCCCGGGATCCAGAGCGTGTCAGCTTATCTGGTGGCGCCCACGCCCGTCGCGGCGCCGCCTATTCCCGCGCCCTTCCCGCGCCGGGCGGCCGTGCGGCACCTGTTTACGAAGCGCTACTAACGGCGCGCCGGGCGAGCAACTCCCGTCGCAGTGCAGCCACCGAGACGCGGTGGTCGGCCTGGAAGTAATAGCTCATGCCGCCGTCGGCGACTGTCCGCACCAGGATCGTCTTGTGCGGGCGGAAATAGTAGCCGGGATCGGTCTTCGGCAGTTCCTTGTGTATGTCTCCGCCGATGGGGAGCATGTCGAAGACGGCTGTGGTGAAATGGCGGATCTGGCGTCCCTGCTGGTGCGCCACGTTGCGCGCCATGGCCAGGGCCTTGAGGTAGACCTCCGGCGCCATGACGGCGGAGCCGAAGGCCAGCATCACGCCCCCCTCCAGATTCTCGACCGTGCGGGCGAAAATCAAAAAGTCGCGGTAACTGGCCGCGCCCAGCGCCGCCCCGTCGCAGTTAGGGTGCTCGTGGATGATGTCGTAGCCTACGCCGACGTGCACGGTGGCGGGGATGTTCAGCCGGTAGGCTGCCGCCAGAATGCTGACGCCCGCATGTGGATAGCCGCTGGCCAGAATGCGGCGGCCCAGGTTCTCGCCCAGCCCCAAGTCGAGCTCCGCCGCCTCGCGGATCCAGTCATTGAGCAGTCCGGTTTCCTGCCAGAGCCCAAACTGCCCTTCACGGATGTAGCGCGCCACGCTTTCTGTTGAAGCGCCTACGCGCGCCAATTCGTAATCGTGTATGGCGCAGGCGCCGTTGAGCGCCACATGCGTAAAGACACCCCGCTCGAGCAGATCAATCACCACGCGCGAGGCGCCCATTTTAATGACGTGCGCGCCCATCATAAGAATGCGCGAAGCGCCGCGCGCCTGCGCCCGCCCAATGGCCTGCGCGACGGCTTCCAAGTCCGGATGCGCGTAATCCGACGGCGCATCGGCAGGCAGCAAATAGCCGAGGTCCATGTCGTGCCGCCGCGCGGCGAGCGGCAACAGCTTCAAACGCGAGCGGTCAAACAGCGGATATTTCGATTTCATGCCGCCTGATACACCATCTTGCCGCCCAGGTAGGTCTGCTCAACCGTGAGCGTTTTGCCCGTTTCATCCAGACCGACCAACACCAGAGCCGCACCTGCGCCCCCCGCCAGGCCGCGCAGGCGTCCCGGAATGCGCCCTATGCGCGCCGGGTTCCGCGTAGCCATGGTCAGGGCTTCCACCAGGTTCAGCCCGGCTAGCCGCATCAGATTGCCTACGCCTACGTGCATCAACAGAGCGCTGCCCGCCAGCCCCTGCCTGCCGGGATCGGTCAGTTGCACCTTGCCCGAGGGCAGCAGCTCGACCTCCATCTCACCCAACATATAAATGCCGGGAGCGCAGCCGGCAGGCTGCACGGCGTCGGTGACCAGAACGCTCCGTTCTATGCCCTTGGCGCGCAAGGCCACCTTCAGGAACGAGGGCGGCAAGTGAATGCCGTCGACGATGAAACTGGCCGCCAGCCGGTCCTCGGCCAGTTGGTCCCAGATGTAGTTGGGGTGGCGCGGCAGAACTTGGTGCGAGCCGTTGCCCAGGTGCGTTGCCAGGGTCGCGCCGGCGTCAACTGCGGCTTGAATCTGGGCGGAAGCGGCGCTGGTGTGCCCGATGGCTACTACGACCCCCTCGCGCACGAGCGCCTTTATGTACGCGGGCGCCTCGGGCCACTCCGGCGAGAGCGTCACCAGTTTCACCAACCCTTGGGCCGCTTCCTGCCAGCGCTTGTATTCTTCCAGATCCGGCGGGCGCACCCAGCGTTTGGGGTGGGCCCCCCGGGCGCCGTCCTGAGGCGTGATGTGAGGTCCTTCGACATGGAATCCCTCGATGGCCGGACCTTCGGGCAGGGAAGCGCGCGCCGCTGCCAGATTCGCCAACGCTCCCCGCATGGCTTCCGGCGAATTGGTAACGATGGTTGGGAAAAACCGGGTGACGCCCGTCGCGAACATGGCGCGGATGGCGCGACCGATCTCTTCGTGGCTGGCGCCGGGCGCGTTGAAGTCTTCCCCCGCGAAACCGTTCACCTGCAAGTCAATAAAACCTGGCGCCACGTAGGGCGCCTCTGGCGGAGGCGCCACCAGATGGTCCAGGCTGCTGATTCCCGCGTCAAATCCGATCTCGACGACTGCGCCCGAGACAGGGTCGCGGCCAATACATTTCTGCGTCATGCCGTTTTATCCACACCTTTCCCACAAGCTCTTCGCTGCAAGCGCTTCATAGCGCTAAGAAAAAAACGTGTTGAAAAGTTTTCCCGACGCGCACTCTTCACTGGCTTTTTCCTCATCGGGCTGCTACCTTTTTTGAAGATCTCCGCGGTCCTGATCCGGGCGCAAAATCTCGGGGGAGGTGGCCGTCCGGATCAGGTCCGCGGATTGATCTCCCTCAGTTCCACATCTCATTCGGTATAAACCGGGTGCAGCCAGCCGAAGCGGTCCGGCTTGGTTCCTTGAATAATGGCGAAAAACTCCTTCTGCAACTTCTCCGTGATGGGTCCGCGCCTGCCTTGCCCTATAACGATGCGGTCCACCGATCGTATGGGGGTAATCTCCGCCGCCGTGCCGGTGAAAAACACTTCGTCGGCAATGTAAAGCATCTCCCGCGGCAGGACTTCCTCGATCAGCGGAATGCCCGCCTCCTTAGCCAGCCGTATGACGGAGTCCCGTGTGATGCCCGGCAGCGCCGAGGCGCCCAAAGGCGGCGTGTGGATCACGCCATCGCGTATCACGAAGATGTTCTCGCCCGAACCCTCGCTGATGTAGCCGGCCGCGTCCAGCGCGATGGCCTCGGAATACCCATTGATCACCGCTTCCATTTTCATCAACTGCGAGTTCATGTAATTGGCTCCGGCTTTGGCCAGCGCCGGCAGCGTATCCGGGGCCATTCTCCGCCAGCTTGAGATACAGACGTCCACGCCCTGAGCCAGCGCCTCCTCGCCCAGGTATTGGCCCCATTCCCAGCAGGCCAAATATATCTCCAGCGGATTGTTCAGAGGATAGACGCCCATTTCGGCGTAGCCGCGCAACAGGATGGGCCGGATGTAGCAAGCCTGGAGCTTATTTACACGCACCAGTTCCTTCATCGCCTCGGCCAACTCCGCAGCGGTGAAGGCCAGATTATCCATCCTGTAAATCTTGGCGGAATCGACCATCCGCCGTACGTGCTCGGTCAGCCGGAACACGGCCGGGCCGCGAGGGGTAGCGTAGCAGCGTATGCCTTCAAACACGGAACTGCCGTAACTTACCACGTGCGAAAGTACATGAATCCGGGCCTCGTCCCAAGCTATAAATCGTCCGTTGTGCCAGATCTTTTCGGTGGGCTTCAGCATCCCGATATTATATCTTGTGGGAGCCCATGCCGAAAAAGAGTTCCATGTCCGATTTTAACGGATACGACGCCATCCTCTTTGACTTCGATGGCGTGTTAGCCGATACCGAGCCGCTCCACCACGCATGCTGGCGGCTGGTCCTGGCGCCTTTGGGAATCGATTTGGATTGGGAAACCTACCGCACGCGCTGTATCGGTCCTTCGGATTGGGACATCATGGTGATGCTGGCCAACGAGCATGAACCCAAACTTGATCCTCACGCTTTGTATCAGACCCGGCCGGCGAAACAGCGCATGTTCGCTGCCAGAATGGCCGCCGAACCGCCCATCAAACCAGCGGTTGTCGATCTGATAAGGGAGTTGCATACGTATCGTATAGGCGTCGTTACTTCAAGTGATGGATCCGACAGCGCGCCGGCCCTCATTGCTAGCGGACTCCGGCCCCATCTGGATGTCTTGGAGACGGCTTCCGATGTCTCCAATCCTAAGCCGGCGCCCGATCCATATTTACTGGCGGCATCGAAGATCGGGGCCCAACGGCCGCTGGTTGTTGAAGATTCCTTGACAGGAGTAGCTAGCGCTCAGGCTGCGGGTTTTGATGTGCTAAGGGTAGAGAGTGCTGAATCAATGCCAGCGGCCTTACGGGCGTATTTGAGGCAGTATGACAACTTCCGATAACACATATTATGTAAACTTTTAAACGCCTCCGGAAAAAATGGCCCGCCACGGCTTCCCCGCAGCGGGCCTGAGGGAAGATTAAACTCGCCGAAGCTTAACGCCCCCGTCCGGCGTGTCCACCCCCGCCGCCCGCTCGGCCAACACCTCCACCGCCGCGCATCGCGCCGCCACCCATGGGTGGCGCAGACAGGTGCCTGCCGCCGCCACCAGAGACCTGCGGCGTGCTTGCGCCAGACCGTACCTCCGGTGCGCGGTATCCCGGACCGGCGCCACTCGGGTGCTCATATCCCCTGCTCCTTTCCCGGACGATGGGCGGGCTGATCCTGACCGGACCCTCAGTTTGCGTCTCGGCGCGAGGCGCCCCCCAACGGGAGGTATCGGTGCGAGGCGCCGAGAAGTTCTCACGCGTTGCACCCTCTCTCGTTGTGCTGCGGGGGGTCCGCTCAACGGTCGGGTTCCCCGCTCCGCTGCCGAACCTTCGCCAGCCGTTGTCGCTGCTCTCGCGGCGGTTCACAATGCCGCCCGGTTCGGAGCTGCGCTCCTGGCCACGGATTGTGTTGCGCTCGCTGTTGCGCTCAATGCGCGACCGAGATTCGCTTTCCGCATTGCGAGCCGGGTCCCCAAAACGCCGCCAACCTGTGCGCTCTCCACCCTGGCGCTCGAGCTGGTTCCCACTGGCGCCGGGTCTCACCAGGCTGCGTTCGACATCCGCAGGGCTGGCGTGGCGCGTCGCGCCCGTGTTTCGCTCCACTGTGTCGGCCCGCCGCCAGCCGCCGCGGTTGGAATTGTCAATTGGCGCCGGGGCGCCGCTGGTACGTTCCACCCGCCCTGCACGCAGCCCGGAATCGCTTCCGGTCACGCGCGCGGCTATGCGCTCCATGCCGCGTTTCTGCTCCTCAAAAGGTACGCGTTCGACGCGCGCCGGAGCGCTGCGGCTGAAAAACCGTTCGTTGGAATTGCTCCGCAGCAAGGGGTTCGTGTGCACGTCGCGGTCTGCCAGCCGCAGGCTCTCACGAGTAGGTGCTATCGGCACCACGCCCCGAACCAGGCTGGCGGCGCGCGCCTCACGTTCTCCGACGCTGATCATGCCGTCACGGCGTCCTCGCACGAAGCCCTCGGCGTCGATGCCGGTCATCGCATTATGCACGCGGGCATTCCGGTAGTTGTTGATAATATTGACGTTGTTTACAATGTGGACGCTATTGTCCACGTCGCCAGCGCGGTAGCCGCGATAGTAGTTCTGCCCGTACCAGCGGTGATACGGTTCATGCGGCCCCAGCGGAACCCAGCCAACATGCCCGAACCCGAAACCGATGCCTCCACCCCGGCCGCCCCAGCCGAAGAAAGCCACCAGCCCGGGGCTCCAGTAATGGCGATGGTGTGGTCCATAGGCCCCCGGCCACCAGCACCAGCCGTAGGTCGGAGCGTAAAACCAGCGGCCGTAATGATAGGGCGCCCAACCCCAGGGGTCGTAGCTCACCCAGGTCCAGCCGTACCAATCCACCCACACCCAGCGGCCATAGCGGTACGGAGCCCAGCCGACCACCACACGAGGACACCACACCCAGCCATAGCTGGCCACGTTGACCCAGACTCCGTACGCATCCAGATCTTCGGCGCCGTAAATGTCACTACTTACATATTGGTAGGAGCGCGTGCGCTCCAGATCCCGATCGCGCCGCTCGTTCCAGCGGTCCCAGTCGTCGTCGCCTGCGGCCCGGACTATCTGGAATTCCGGATCCGAGGCCGGACCGCGGGCAATCATGGTCCGCCCGCCAGACAACCGCTCACTGCCCCGCGGTGTAAAGATTTCGGCTTCGCCTTTCCGCACGGTCACTTCCGTCGTGCCGTCTTCCCGCACTTCGATACGGTATACCCCTTTCTTTACGGGACGCACGGAAATACTGGGCGTAGAAATTTCCACCTGCGCGTCGATGTCCCTGAGCACACGGAACGTCACCAGACCTCGCGCCACCTGGATCTGGTAACGGCGGTATTCAA
>CAYSBM010000170.1:0-6794 GCA_964429095.1 uncultured Solibacteraceae bacterium
CGGGCCTTGGCCGGCATCAGTTGAAGATCGGATTCAACTTTGTACGCAACGCCTACGACGGTTCACAGGACTTCCGGACAGTGGAGGTGCTACGCCTTGCGGGTAGGGTCGCGGAACGAATCGATTTCGCCCCCGCTCGCGCCGTCGCCGTCCGCCAGCGGGAATACACCGGCTTCCTGCTCGACAAGTGGACGGTTCACCCACGTGCAACTCTTGATCTCGGCCTGCGCTTCGATCGCGATTCTATCAGTGGCGGCGGCCGCCTCGCGCCTCGCGTTGGTCTTGCATTCACGCCCTTTCGGAACAATCGAACCGTCGTCCGTGGCGGCGCCGGGCTGTTCTACGACAAGATCCCCCTGAACTTGGCGACGTTCCTTCAGTTACCCCAGCGGACCGTCACACGCTACAGCGCCGACAGCGCTGCAGTGTCCACCGTGACATACCGCCATGATCTGGGCGCTCCGCTCGACAATCCCCGTGCCTTGGCATGGAACATAGAGGTATTGCAGGAGGTACGGCCGGAGCTTCTTCTCCGGGGCGGCTACAGCCAGCGGAACACCGTTCACGACTATTTCGTGGAACCTCGGCCCCCGGTGCCGGGCGCGGATACGGGCACTCTGCTCCTCTCGAATGCGGGCAGAAACAGGTATCGCGAATTGGAGGTTACAGTACGCTATCGCTTTCGGTCCCACGTGGTTAGCGGGTCCTATGTCCGCTCCAGCGCAATCGGAGACCTCAACGACTTCAACCAGTTCTTCGGAAACCTGCCCAATCCCTTGATCCGGCCCAACGAGCGCTCGCTGCTACCCTTCGACGCGCCCCCCCGCGTCCTCCTATGGGGCGAGTTCAAGGCTCCCTGGAAGCTTACTTTTGCGCCTGTGCTCGACGTTCACACGGGATTTCCCCTTTCCGTGGTAGATGAGGAGCGCGATTTCGTCGGTTCGCGAAACCGCGCCGGGCGCTTTCCGACGTTTTCGTCGATGGATTTACAGGTCACCAAAGAAGTCCGCCTGCCGGTCCGCGGCAGGAAATACAAAGCACATGCGGGATTCAAGGTCTTCAACCTGTTCAATCACTACAACCCCCGCGATTTCCAGTCGAACCTCGCAAGCGTGCGCCACGGGACATTCCTCAACAGCGTGGACCGGCTGCTCCGGGGAAAGTTCGTGTTGGAGTTCTGAGGCGATGCTATACCAGCTCCTTCTGTTCGCGGCACTTCATAATGCGCCACCCGCGCTAGACGCGGACGTGATCGTGGAACGGATGATGCGCGCCGACGATATCCGGCGCGCGGCGCTGGCGGGTTACACCGGCATGCGGCGCTATCGCGTCGAAAACAGGCGGTTCAACAAGCGGGCTGAGGTGACGGTTCGCGTCTCCTGCCAGCAGGCCGGCGCCAAGACGTTTGAGGTGGTGGATGAGAGCGGCTCCGGTTTCATCCGGCGGCGGGTGATCCGGAAGATGCTCGATGCCGAACGCGAGGCGAGCACAAAGGGAGAGCGCGAAGAGACACGGATCACTCCCCGGAACTACGACTTCTTCCTGGTGGGAACCGACATAACGGATGGGCGCTCCAGCTACGTGCTGGACATCGTCCCGAAAACCGGCAACCGCTTCCTGGTGCGGGGGCGCATCTGGGTGGATGCGGACGAATACGCCATCACGCGTATCGAGGGTTCCCCGGCGAAGAATCCGTCGTTCTGGACGCCCAAGATTCAAGTCGTTCATCGCTACGAAAAGGTGGGTGCCTTCTGGCTGCCGGTTCTGAACCAGTCGCGCGCGCAAGTAAGGATCTTCGGCCCGACGGAGGTGACCATCGAGTACTTCGATTACGCGACGAAGGAAGAGCCGGCGCATGCGGAAAAGTGTGCCGCCGTGGAGGCATCCCGGTGAGGAGATCGCGCGTTCTCGGTGCGGCCGTCGGCGCCGCAGCGCTGGTTCTGCTGATATGGCACATCGGCCTCGGCGACATCGCAGTCCACGTGCGGCGCTCGGGATGCTTGGCTGCGGCCGTCCTGCTGGCAGGCGGTCTGCGCCTGTTCCTCCAGACATGCGCGTGGGCAACGGCATTGCGGGCCGAGGGATGCAATGAGTCTCTCTCGCAGCTCATCGGCATCCGGCTCGCGTCTCAGGCGACGGGCTATCTGGCCGCACTGGGCCCGATCGTCTCCGAGCCCACAAAAGTCGTCCTGCTACGGAAGATGGGGATGACCGGGGCCATCGCTCCGGCGACGCTGGTCGAGACCGGGATGTACTGGTTCATGACAGTCCTACTCGGCCTTGCCGGCACGTTCGCCGCTGGCCTCCTCGTGGCCGACGCCAGCATCGTGTTTGCACCGCTGGCGGTGTTCGCGGCGGCAGCCGGGCTCCTTCTCGCGCGACGCCCTCTGCTGTCGCATCTGATGGCCCGGGTCGGGGCGCACGCCCCCCGCTGCTTACGCGCCGCAGCGGAAGTGGAGGAACAGATCCGCTCGTTTCGTTTGCGCCATCCGCGAGCCGCCCGGCGAGTGCTGATTCTTGATGCGGCAGCTCAAGTGTTGACGCTCGCAGAGGTGGCAGCCGCCCTATGGACGGCAGGTCTCGCGCCCTCCATTCCCGGCCTGCTGGCGATCGAAGCGGCGGTGCGGATGGTGAAGATCGCGGCGTCCTGGATTCCCGGGCGCATCGGCGCAGACGAGGGAGGCGCGACGGCGGCCTTTGCACTGCTGGGATTCCCTTCTGCCGCGGGACTTATGCTGGCGCTCGCCCGACGTGCGCGGGACGGCCTCTGGTGCCTGCTCGGAGTCTTTTGGCTGACGATATCCGGCGTTCGCGGCGCTCCAATCAAGCCAGGGCGAATGCCCAGTACAGAGGTGGTGTGAATGCAAGCGGTGATTGCTTTGCCGGCACCTGATACTTTCGATGCGATCAACCGGCCGGTCTGCGGCGTGCCGGTCCTCACGCGGATCATTGCGACCGCCGTCCGCAGCGGTGTGGCGCGCGTGTTGATCGTGTCCCGGCCCGGCCTGCCCGGCAGACGGCTGGCCGCGCACCTTGAGTCGAGTGTTTTCAAGTCGGCCACGATTGAAATCTTGGAGGTCGATCCCCCTTTCGACGCCAGCAAGGCGGACGCATGGAGCGCCATTGCGCACTGCCTTAACGAGCGGTTCCTCTGGATTCCGTATGGCTACTTGCCGCACCGGACCGCATTGGCTGATCTGCTTCAGGCTGCCGCTAAGCATCCTGATTCCCCGATGCGCTTCACCAACGTCGCGGACACAGGGCCCGACGAGCGCATCTTTGAGCGCCCAACCGTGTTTCGAAAACGCGACCTTCTCGAAGCGAACAGGCCGGAGTTTCAGGTGGTTATTGCGCAGGGACAGCCGGGGATCCGACTCGATTCTCCGGCGGACATCCGAAATGTCGAGAGGGAGCTAGTCGGCACTGCCGGCAAGATCACCGACGGAATCTATTCACGCTTCAACCGGAGGTTGTGCGCGCCGTTTGTGCGTTGGCTCTGCCACACACCGGTCAGCCCCAACGCCGTCAGCCTGGGCGGCCTGGCGGTTGCGGTTCTGGCCGGCCTTTGCTTTGCCAACGGCTCGTGGGCGCTCAATGTGGCCGGAGCGGCGCTCTTCTTCGTTGCAGGTCTATTCGACGAAATGGACGGCATGCTCGCGAGGTTGAAGTTCCGGGAGTCGGCGTTTGGGTGTTGGCTCGAAACCGCGGTCGACTATACCACGTACCTGCTCCTATTTGCCGGCATCGCTGCCGGCGGCTACCGGCGCGGCAACGAGGCATATCTTCCGCTTGGAGGGGCCCTCCTCTGCGGCAGTGGGCTGACGTTCCTTCTGATCCGCCGCCAGCGCAGACTAGCAACGACTGCAAACAAACCAGGCGAGTTCGGCCGCTGCTACCTGGTGGCGCTGGAGCGGGACTCGGCAAATCCCGTCTCCCGAGTTGTGCGCAAGATCCAGTTTCTCACGAAGAAGTCCGTGCTGATCCACTACGTGCTCTTATTTGCTCTGTTTGACCTCCTGTCGCTCTTCATGGCGCTGGCGGTGTTTGGAGCGAATGCGGCGTGGATCGTGAGTCTGTATCTGAACCGGCGGCTCTTCTTTGCCGGGTGCCCCAGGCGCACCTCCACGCCGGTCCGGAGTGGCAATGCAGAGGTGGCGAAATGAAGGCAGTGATCCTTGCCGCCGGCCGTGGGACAAGAATTGAGCGCGTCACTCAAGGGAAGCCGAAATGTCTGCTGGCGTTTGGCGATAGGACGATCCTTGACTACCAGATCGACGCCTTGTGGGATGTCGGGGTCTCGAAGATAGCAATTGTGATCGGGCACAACGGGCACTGCATCGTGGATCACGTCCGGGCCGCTCATAGACACCGATTGGGCAAGCTCCATTTTGTGTTGAACCCGGAGTTCGGCAGAACAAACAACATCTACTCACTGTGGCTAGCGCGCGACTGGGTGGGGGCGAGCGACTTTCTGTGCCTGAATGCCGACGTGTTGTGCCATCCGCGGATCCTCATCCCCGCGGCGGCGCCCAAGAGCCGTGTGTCAATGATCGTTGACCCCGAGTGGCGCGACGAAACGATGAAAGTAGTCATTCAGGAGGGCAACGTGGTCCACATGAGCAAAGCGATCACCCGTGCCGAGTACAGCGCCACATACATCGGCATCACGGCCTTCTCGCGGCAGGTCACGTCCGCGCTATTCGATGAGATCAAGGAGCTTGTTCGCCAGGGGCGTGTGGACGAGTTCTTCAACGCCGCCGTGGAGCGTCTCATCAAGCGCGGCGTCCGCGGGGGTTACACAACCACTGCCGGCCTTCCCTGGGCGGAGATCGACGACGAGGCCGACCTGCACTTTGCCAATACAGAAATCTATCCTCGGCTTCTGCGCGCAGCAGTGCAAAGGGAGCAGTGCGGCGCGCTCGTTGCGGCACCAGTGTAACTCTCCCTGCCTGGTCACGGCATGCGAGTTGCTGGCCGGACAGCTATGGGGACCAAGGGACGAAACCGACGCGGGGGAGCAACGGAAATCTTGTGGGTCTGGGCCGTCGTGCTGGTGTGGGTGGCAGCTCCCGGCTGCGGGCTGAAGGAGTTCTCATCCAAGCCACCTGCGACAAGTGAGTATTTGGGCCCGCCGCCGCAGGGAATCGCAGAGTGGTTTGACCGCGAGGTGGCCGACGTGTATTTCAGGCTAAACTCCCATTCAGTGGACGCCCGGGCTCGCGAGATTCTTTTGCGGAACGCGGGCGCGATGAAGACCATGCTGAAGGAGCATCGGAACCTTGTGATTGTTGTGGAGGGCCACTGCGATGACCGTGGACCTGCTGAATACAACCTGACCCTGGGCCGGCTCCGCGCCGAGGCGGTTCGGCGGGTGCTGGAAGAACAGGGAGTTCCGGCGGGCCGCCTCCGGGTGACCAGCGCAGGTCACAGCAAGCCGCAATGCACCACGCCCGATGAGGACTGCCGCCGGAAGAACCGGCGCGTGCACTTCAGATCCGCTCAGGTGAGCGGGTCCTTTCTCGAGTGAGCAGCCGGGCCACCAATGGTTGACCGCACTTGCCGGGGCATCTGGAACCTTGTGTGCTAAAGCCTTTGACTGGCGGGATAGGAAGCCATAGAAGGGCACCCGACCGACCGAAACGATGGAGGCCGCTAAAGCATACATGGGAGTTGAAAAGTCATCAACGTCAACGCTGAGCCGGTCTGGATTCCGACTAGATGTGGCCACTCATGAGCTGCTGAATGGAAGTAGCCGGCCGGAGCCACTTGTGCCAAAGGGGGTCCCGCTGTCGCTTCCCGAGCCGGTTTTTCCCTTGCACCCGGACAAAGCAGGCGACGTGCCGCCCGATCCCAGATCCCTACCCAGCGACGGGAGCCCCTACAGGACTCGTGTGACGTTGTTCATGGTACGACGGGCGCTGCGCGGGTGGCTTTATCCCTACTTACGCTCACTCTTACTGCCGGGAGACTTCCACCCGATCATCGCCTACTTGTTTACGGAGTGGAAATGCAACCTGGATTGCCACTACTGCTGGGCGTTCGATAACTCGGTGAAGGGTATGAGCGAGGATACAGCCCGCCGGGCAATCGATTGGCTCGAAGACACCGGCTGCCGCGTCCTGGCCCTCATGGGCGGTGAGGTCTTGCTGCGGCCGCAGTTCGCCCACAAAGTTGTTTACTACGCTGCAAAGAAGGGTTTCTGGGTGTATGTGCCGACGAATGGCCGCCTTATGCGCCCGGAGATCATCGACCGGCTTGCCGATGCGGGCGCCGCCACCTTCAACTTGGCGGTCGACTCGGTAAGAGACCGGCCGGAGCTGCCGAAAGCGCTCGATCCGATCCGGCCGTATTTCGACTACCTCATCAAAAAGCAGTATGTTTATGACTACAGCGTCTTCTTCAACATCAACATCACCCGGATCAACCTGGACGACGTCCGACAATTGACCGAGGTCGCGCACGACTGCGGCATCGCCACCGACTACCACATCAATGAATCGCCGATGACCGACCAGCCGCACTTCAGGCACAGAGAAGGCAACAGTACGTTCCTCACGGAAGAGGACTGGCCGAGAGTTGATGAAACCATCGATTGGCTAATCGAAAAGCAGCGCCAGGGGTATAAGATGGTGAACTCGATCCGGCGGCTAGAACAGATGAAGGAGTTCATGCGAGGCAAGCTTCAGGAGTGGGACTGTCGCGCGGGACTGAATTCGCTCATAATCCGAACCGACGGCACGCTAGCTCCGTGTTTTCCGCTGTACTCCGCCACTTGCGATTGGGGCACAGTCGAG
>CAYSBM010000171.1:0-606 GCA_964429095.1 uncultured Solibacteraceae bacterium
ATACCCTGCCGCTTGCCGCGGCCGTCGCGGCCTGAAGAAACCGCCTCCGATTATCCTTCATAGATTAGGCGCCTCCCAGCCATGGTATCTTACACGATTCAGAGTACAGTTCCCACAAGAAAGGCGCATCTATGAAACGATTCTGGATTCTGGCAGTCGCGGTTGCCGCAGTGGCCGCCACCTTTTGGACGGTTGCGGTCAGAGCTCAGAAAAAGAGATTGCCCGTGGCCGACTGCGGGCGCACGGCGGGCCTGGGTTACGACGACACGCCCATGCTCCCCGGCCAGCCCTGGCGCGTGCATGACATCAAGCGCCCCCAACCGCGGACCATCGTGCCGCCGACCGAGAGCAGCCAGGAGCGCCCCGGCCGGCCGCCCAGCGACGCAGTGGTGCTGTTCGACGGCAAAGACCTGTCTCACTGGACAAACCATCCGAAGAAGAAAGAGTTTGGCGATATCACCTGGAAGGTGGAAAAAGGCTACATGGAAGTTGTGCCATACGCCGGGGATTTGGTTTCGAAAGAAAGGTTCGGCGACGGGCAGTACCATGGCGAATGGGCGGCGCCCGCCGCGCCTTGCGGCACCAGCCAGGGGCGGGGCAATAGCG
>CAYSBM010000171.1:616-6792 GCA_964429095.1 uncultured Solibacteraceae bacterium
CAGGTGCTCGACAATGATGACAACCCCACTTATGCCGATGGGATGGCTGGAGCGATCTACGGGCAGTGGCCGCCGCTGGTGAACCCGGCGCGCCGGCGCGGTCAATGGCAGATTTACGACATCGTGTTCGAGGCGCCGGTGTTTGAAGGGGAAAAGGTGGTGAAACCGGCCTACGCGACCGTCTTCCTCAACGGCGTCGTGATCCATCACCGCCAGCAAATTATCGGCCGCATGGCCCACCGGCAGGTGGGCCAGTATCATCCACACGGACCGTTGGAACCGCTGACGTTGCAGGATCACGAAACCCCGGGGCGCTACCGCAATATTTGGGTGCGCCCGCTAAGGGGATACGACCAGCCGTAAGCCCTTAATAGAGAATGATTCCGGGGGCCGGAAGCAACCCCCGAGAGCAAGCGGG
Source organism: uncultured Solibacteraceae bacterium (assembly GCA_964429095.1). GTDB lineage: Bacteria > Acidobacteriota > Terriglobia > Bryobacterales > Bryobacteraceae > JAJFUV01. Next base: position 1,035 of record CAYSBM010000171.1, read on the forward strand.
AACTTTCCCCCGGAAGGCGGTGTCCAATGTTTTGCAGGGCGGTTGGAGATCTGCTAGCTTGAAGGGGAACCCCCTTAAAGGCATTGTCGTGGCCGAGCCAATCGTCGATTACGAACTCGAACAGGCCCCGAAGGAAGCGGAAATTCCCTCCGATGGCCTGGAGGTCTGCTGGGAGGACGACCAGCAACTGGTGGAGCATCTCCAGTCCGGAGATGAGGCAGCCTACGAAACATTGATCGCCCAGTTCGAGCAGCCGGTTTTCAACTTGGTGAGCCGGTTGCTAAATGACCCGGGTGAAGCCTGCGACGTTGTGCAGGAAGTGTTCTTGAAGATTTTCCGGAATGTGGGTTCTTTCCGCGCCGAGAGCAGCTTGACGACCTCGCTATACCGCATCGCGGTGAACGAAGCCTACAACCACCGGCGCTGGTTTGCACGCCACCGCCGTCCCGAAGTGGGCTTGGATGAACCCAGCGAAATCGGCACCACTTATTACGACCGGCTGGCGGATGTTTCGCGTTCGCCTTTTGAGCTGGCCTTGGGCCGGGAGGAACGGGCCCTGATCGAAGCGGCGCTCGCCCGGTTGAACCCAAAGTTCCGCACCTGCGTGGTTTTGCGGGATATCGAGGACTTGAGTTACGACGAAATCGCCGAAATCGAAGGCATCTCCCTGGGCACGGTGAAATCTCGAATCCTGCGGGGACGGGAAGCTTTGCGGAGGACATTGGCGGGCCGGCTTGAGCCGGGACCGGCCCTTGATTGGACGCCACAACCGGCCGAGTGAAGCCATGAATTGCCATTGGATCCGCCGAGCATTGCCGGCTTACCTGGATGGGCAACTCGACGAGCCCGAGCAAGAGCGGGTTCGCGAACATTTGGCCCACTGCCGGGAGTGCTCCAATGTATCCGAACAGCAAGTCAGAATTCGCGCCAGCTTGGGCATGCTCCCCACGCTGGTTCCTCCGGCCAGCCTGCGATATACTCTTCGCTCGCTGGCCTCGCGCGAGATCGCACGGCGGCAGATGGGTTTGGGATTGGCGGGGCGGTTGGCCCGGTGGACGGAAGACTGGCAGTTTCGCCTGAACGTTCTGATGCGGCCGTGGGCGTTGCCTTTCGCCGGCGGGCTGGTGTCAGCCGTGCTCTTGTTCGCTCTTTTCCTGCCCATGTACGCGGTTCCTGCAAAGAGCGTCATCGGGGACGTTCCTACCATGCTATTTACCGAAGCCACGGTCAACCACGTACCGAATTTCGATATGAACGAGGACGAGGTGCTGGTGGATCTGGTCGTGGATGGGCAGGGGCGCATCGTGGATTACTCGGCGCCCCACGGGCAGGCGTGGTTACGAAACGCGGCGCTACGGCGGCGGCTGGAAAACGCGCTGCTGTTCACCAACTTCACACCCAGCACGATGTTCGGCCAGCCGGCTTCGACGCGCGTCCGGCTCACCATCCGGCGCAGCCAGATCGACGTGAAAGGATAACCGCATCTGCCACGGCAGTGAAACGCCCACCGCTGGGTCAACATTTTCTGCGGCGGCCGTCGGTTCTGGAGCGAATCGCGGCGGCGGCGGCGCCGCAGGTTGAGCCTTTGATCATCGAGATAGGGCCGGGGCGCGGCGCTCTGACTGAACACTTAAGCAAGCGCGCCGGACGATTGGTGGCCATCGAATTGGATGCCAAGCTGGCCAGGGAGCTCCAGGGGCATTTCGCCGCGCAGCATCAAGTTGAAGTTCTCCACGCTGATGTCCGGAACGTGAATCTGGCGCAATGGGGGCCGGCGGTGGTGGCCGGGAACCTGCCTTACTACATCACCTCGCCGGTCCTGGACCAAGTGCTGGAAATGGGACGTAACTTGGTGCGCGCCGTGCTGCTGGTGCAAAAAGAGGTGGCCGACAGGTTGACAGCGGAGCCGGGTCACCGCGAGTACGGTTATCTGACGGTACGCACCGCATTCCGCGCCCAGGCGCGGACCCTGTTCCATGTGCCCGCCTCCGCCTTCTCCCCGCCGCCCAAGGTCGAATCCGCAGTGGTGGAACTGAATCCTAGGGCCCAGGGCGAGGACTTGCCGGTGGAGGACGGGCCCGGTTTCTTGGAATTTGTGGGCCGCTGCTTCCGCCAGAAGCGCAAGACAATCCGCAACAACCTCAGCGGGTGGTATCCCCGCCAGTCCATGGAAGCTCTTCCGGAAGCCAGCCTGCGGGCGGAACAGCTTGGTCTCGCCGATTTCCTGGCTCTTTACCGCCGGCTCACACCGTAAGCGGGATTTGGTTGCGGCATCTGCGCGCCAACCGATTCCCGCCAGGTGTGAAGACGCCGCCGCAAGGTGGCGGCTTGCTCCGGCATGCGTCGTGCCAGATCTTCCTTCTCGCCGATATCCTTGCCCACGTGGTAGAGTTCCACGCGGTTGTCCTCAAGAAACTCGAGCAGTTTCCACGGCCCGCTTCGTACGGCGCTCACCGGCGTCGTGGTGGGATAGTAATGCGGGTAATGGAAGTAGAGGTCCTGGCGGTTGAGCCGCGCGGCAGGATCGCGCAGCAGAGGCGTGATGCTGACTGAGTCGATGCCGCACCGCCGCGCAGGGCTCGATCCCAGCCCAGCCATTTCAAGCAGCGTGGCGTACAGATCCGTGGAGACGACCGGCTCGTGTGATACCGCGCCTGGGGGCGTCACGCCGGGCCAATAGACGATGAACGGAACTCTTACTCCGCCTTCGTACAGCGCGCCCTTGCCCGAGCGCAGAGGCGCATTGTCGGTGATCACCTCCTGGCGTGATGTCTGCAATGCGCCGCCGTTATCGGAAAGGAAAACCACCACGGTCTGGCCGGCCAGCCCGCGCTCTTCCAACTTGGCCAGCACCCGCCCGACGCTTTCATCCAGGCTCCAGGTCATGGCCGCATAGGTGGGATTGCTGTGATGCATGCCGGCTCGGAGGCGGGCGCGGAAGCGTTCCACGTCGGCGGTCTTGGCTTCGATGGGCGTATGCACCGCGTGGTGCGAGAGATAGAGAAAAAACGGCTGCCGCCCCGCATGGTCTATGACCCTCAAAGCCTCATCCGTCAGGCGGTCTGTCAGATACTCGACGGGCTTCCCACACTCCAGGGGCGGCCCCGAGCGCAGTTCGCCCCCGAAGTACCGGTTGCCGCGATAGGCGTAAAAGACCGACTGCGGCGCACCCCAATGCGTTCCGCCGATGTTTACGTCGAAGCCCTGCGTTTCCGGATAGTAGCCGGCCTCGCCCAGCTGCCATTTGCCGACCAGCGCCGTCAGGTAACCGTGTTCGTGGAGGGCCTCGGCCAGCGTGGTTTCCTCGTGCGGCAAATTGCCCACCGTCACCGGAGGAATCAGTTTACGGTCCTTGACCGGATTGGCGGAGTTTTCAAACCACGTGGTCATGTGCAGGCGGGCAGGATGCTTGCCCGTCAGCAAGGCGGCGCGCGTCGGGCTGCACACGGGCGCCGCAGCGTAGGCGTCGGTGAAGCGCACGCCCATGCGCGCCAGCCGGTCGATATTGGGGGTCTGATGCAGGTCGGCGCCGTAACATCCTACGTCGGCCCATCCGAGATCATCCGCCAGGATCACGACGAAGTTCAGTGGCTGGGAGGCCGCACGCGCCCCAACCGCGCCCGCAGCGCAGCCGAGAAAGGTCCGCCGGCTCAAAGCTCTCATCATCAGTTGCCTCCTGTTCGCACCTTCGCCACGTAGATGCCTGTCTTGCCGTCGTGGGAGGAGTAGTAACTCACCCATAGTAAACCATCGTGCCAGGCCAGCCCCGGCGCGCCGGCAGAGCCGCCGGATGGAAGCTCCAGAAACTGGCGCAGCAGCCCCTCGTCGGCATCCAGCCAAAACAGCGCCACCCGCGGTCTGCCTTCCGAACGGGTACGCCCCGCGGCGGCGATCCGTCCATCCGGCAACATGAGCAGGCTAGGACATTCCAAATCCACGTTGAGATCGGCCCAGATCCAGCCGCGGTAAGGCGGCTGGGCTTGGCCGAGAGCCGCGCGCGCGCCGGGAGCGCCGCGTTGCGCCAGGCACAAGGCGCGCTGATCAGCCAGGAACAAGAGCGAAGCCTGCCCGGGGGCCTCCTCTGAAAGCATTTTCGGCGTCAGCGCAACCAGCTTGTCCAGATTGTGGGCCGCGTAAATGCGCAGAAAATCTTCCCGCACGTTGGAATAGCCAGTGGCGAAGACAATGCGGTTGTGCCAAACCAGGCGTCCGAGCTGCACGTTGGGCTCCGCAAGATTTGTGGGCCCGACCCAGTTTCTTCCATCGGAGGAAGTCCAGGCGCAGGTTTGGTGGCGCTCCCAGACGATGCCCTGGCGCTCTTCCACCGCCACCAGCACCAATCTCCCGTCTTCGGAAACGCTGAGCTTGGGGTCGCGCAGATCCACCGAAGTTGCCGCGAGGCGGGCGGCGGATCTCCACACCTCTCCGTCCAGAGAGGTGAGGATGCGGATCGCGCCATCAGCCGAGCGTTCGCCGGCGCCTTCCCGCAGAGCGCAATACCAGCGGTCTTTGTACCGGACCAGATCCGTCGCGCCATTGTGCGGCGCGCTGGACCAAACCTTCTCCAGCCAGACCAATTCGGGCTTGCCGGGCGCGGGCCTGGGACCCGCTGCACAAACCAGCGCAAGTAGCGTCAATCCGGTAAACTTGCCGATATGACTCATAGTTTCTGGCCGCGTTGGCTCTTAGTCCTTAGCCTGTCTTCTTCATTCTATGCCGCCGAACCCGGCGAACTCTGGAAACAGGCTGCCGCCAACGGCGCTGTGGTGGATGACATCTTCGCGCGGACGCGCAAAATGGTTCACGCGTGGTTGTCGTATGCCGACAAGGAAACACTGCTGCTGCCGGACCGCTTACCCGGAATGGTGCGCGGCAAGTTCAACGCCACGCTTCTTTACACGCCCCACAATTCCGCCGCCGACAATTACCCTTACCTCATCATCACCAGTTGGTTCACCGACCCTGATCTGGATCACGGCCGCATGATGGACATGCTGCGCAACGAGATCCGCTATACCAATGTTCAGGGCGCCATTCCGGGCGAGCTGGATTTCAAGACCCGGAAGCTGGGACCGGCCAGCTTCTTCGGAGCGGGTGAATACTGCAAGGACGGCCTGCTATCGGTGACGGAACTACTGGGGCGGACGCCGTGGTATTACCGCATGGTCGATATCACGGAGGATTACATGCGATGGGCCCCGGTGAAGACCCGCTGGGGCAAACTGCCCGACACGGGCGCCGAGTTGAACGGCGACGTGATGCAGACGCTGGCGCGGGTGATCCCGATGACCGCAGACGTACGCTTTCTCGACTGGGCCATGCACATCAGTGACGCTTACATCGAGGAGATTCTCCCCGCTAACAACTACCTGCCCGGATACCGTTATGACTTCGAACAGAAAACCGACACGGGCACGACCAGGCTGCGGGATCACGGCAACGAGGCCATTGTAGGCCTGGTGCTGCTGCACGCGCTGGAAACGGATCTGGGGTTGGAGCGGGCTAGCAAGACTCGGCCGGTGATCCGCAAAATGCTGGACAATGTGCTGGCGTCGGCCAACCCGGACGGGATGCTATACAACACCATCACAAACGCGGACCTCTCTCCACGGGATACCAAGCTGTCCGACAACTGGGGATACGTTTACGGCGCGCTGTATGCGTTTTACCAGGTTACGGGCGAGGAGAAGTACCGGGAGGCAGTCCGGAAAGTTCTTCGCAACCTGCCGAAGTACCGCGGCTACGACTGGGAATCGGG
>CAYSBM010000172.1:0-6787 GCA_964429095.1 uncultured Solibacteraceae bacterium
TCATCACATCGTCGTATTCGAGGATGTGTTTGCGGGCGGCGAAGTTCTGCGCCTCGACCGCCTTCTGAGCCTTCTCGATGCGCCGGGTGATCAACCGCGACTCGATGGGCACGTCTTCTTCCATGCCCAGCCGCAGCATCAGGTTCTGCATGCGTTCGCCGCCGAAGATGCGCAACAAATCGTCCTGCAAGGAAAGGAAAAAGCGCGAGCTGCCCGGATCGCCCTGGCGGCCCGCCCGCCCGCGGAGCTGGTTATCAATCCGGCGGGATTCGTGCCGCTCGGTGCCCACAATATGCAGGCCGCCCAGCGCCACTACTTCATCGTGTTCCTGGTCGGTTTGTTCCTTGGCATGGCGGTAGAGCTCATCCCATCGCTCGCGCGGCACCCGGTAGAACTGACCCAGGTGGTGGAAGTGGTAGTACTGCCGGTCGCCCAGAAAACTCTCTTGCCCTTCCGGCAACGCCTCGGCCAGCTTCAGGCGCAAGCACTGTTCCTTGGCCATGAATTCCGGATTGCCGCCCAGCAGAATGTCGGTGCCTCGGCCCGCCATGTTGGTCGAGACGGTGACGGCGCCTTTGCGGCCCGCCTGCGCGACGATGGCCGCTTCGCGGTCGTGGTGCTTGGCGTTCAGAACTTCGTGGCGCACGCCCATGCGTTTCAGAATGCCGCTGAGCTTCTCGCTCTTCTCGACCGAAATGGTGCCCACCAACACGGGCTGGCCCTTCTCGTGCCGTTCTTTGATTTCCTTGGCGGCGTTGCGGAACTTTTCTTCCTCGGTGCGGTACACAATATCCGGATATTCAACCCGGATCAGCGGACGGTTGGTGGGAATGACCACCACGTCCAGGTTGTAAATCTTCTGGAACTCGGCGGCCTCGGTTTCCGCGGTGCCGGTCATGCCCGCCAGCTTCTTGTACAGGCGGAAGTAATTCTGGAATGTAATGGTGGCCAGCGTCTGGTTTTCGCGCTCGATCTTGACGTTCTCTTTGGCCTCGATGGCCTGGTGCAAACCGTCACTCCAGCGCCGCCCCGGCATCAGACGGCCGGTGAACTCATCGACAATGATCACCTGCCCGTCCTGGACGACATAGTCTTTGTCGCGGTGGTAGAGCACGTGCGCGCGCAGGGCCTGTTGGACATGGTGGTTCCACTCCATGTTCACCGGGTCATAGAGGTTGCCCACTCCGAGCAACTTCTCGCACTTGAGCACGCCCTCCTCGGTGAGACCCACCGTGCGGTGTTTCTCATCCACCGTGTAGTCGCCGGTCAGGTACTTCTCGCCCGGTTCCTTGCCTTCGATCACCTCGCCGCGGATGAGCTTCGGAATAATGCGGTTAACCTTGTAATACTTGTCGGTAGATTCTTCGCTGGGACCGGAAATGATCAGCGGCGTGCGCGCCTCGTCAATCAGGATAGAGTCGACTTCATCGACGATGGCGTAGTGGTGTTCCCTCTGTACGCAGTCCTCCAGCCGGAACTTCATGTTATCCCGGAGGTAGTCGAAACCGAACTCGTTATTGGTTCCGTAGGTGATGTCCGAGTGGTAGGCCGCGTAGCGCTCCCGGTCGTCGAGGTCGTGGACAATCGTGCCCACCGACATGCCCAGGAACTTGTAAATCGTGCCCATCCACGCGCTGTCGCGCTTGGCCAGGTAGTCGTTGACCGTGACCACGTGCACGCCTTTGCCTTCCAGCGCGTTCAGATAGACCGGCAGGGTAGCGACCAGCGTCTTGCCCTCCCCGGTCTTCATTTCCGCGATCTTGCCGCGGTGCAGAACGATGCCGCCGATCAACTGCACGTCGAAGTGCCGCATGTTAAGAGTGCGGCGGGCCGCTTCACGGACCACGGCGAAGGCTTCAATGAGCAGGTCGTCCAGCGGAGCGCCTTGCGCCAGCCGCTGGCGGAACTCCGCGGTCTTGGCCGCCAACTCGGCATCGGAAAGTTGAACCAGACGAGGTTCGAAATCATTGATGGCCGCCACCAAGGGCCGGATGGCTTTGATTTCGCGCTCGTTCTTGGTGCCGAAAATTTTGGCGAGAATGGCGTCGATCATAGGGAGGGATGTATCTCTATTGTACTGCACCCCGCGCAAGCAGCACCTCAGACCGAAGCTTGCTCTGGCGCCGGCTAGCGTTGCAACGCCCCAGCCGGGCGCCCGGAGCCACGGAAGCCCACGCCGGCATCGGGGATTACGGCTGCCGGTGTTGTAGGATGAGGGTCATGTTGACTCGCATGGCGTTGTTGGTCCTTTTGCTGGCGTGCCTGCGCGCGCCAGCGGTTCCCCGAGATCATGTTTGCAATGTGATGGACTTCGGAGCCGCCGCCGATGGCCGCGCCAACGATGCGCCGGCCATTCAAAAAGCCATCCAGGCATGCAGCCAGGCCGGCGGCGGCGTGGTGCTCCTGCCTGCCGGCAACTACCTGTCCGGAACGATTGTGCTGCGCAGCAATATCACCCTGCGCATATCGCCGGGCGCCACGCTGTGGGGCAGCCGGCGCATCGAGGATTACGCGCCCCCGCACCTGATTTACGCCAAGGGGGTCGAAAACGCCGCGATTGATGGCGGCGGCCGCATCCATGGGAATGGGGATGCCTTCTGGCGCGACAGGTCCGATCACCCCTATTTCCTCGGACTCAGACCCCGCCCCTCTCCGCTCATCGAGATCGCCGACAGCCGCCAGATCCGCATCCAGAATCTTGATATCCGCGAAACGCCCGGCTGGGGGATTCACCCGCTGCGTTGCGACGGCGTGGTGATCCGCGCAGTCTCACTCATCAGCCACTTGCGCGGACCGAACACCGACGGCATCGATGTTGATTCCAGCCGCAACGTGCGCATCGCGGACTGCTACATCGAAGGCGGCGACGACGCCATCGTGCTGAAGACCGTTCCCCGCCCTGGAGAGCCGGTGGCGCCCACCCAGAATGTCACCGTGACTAATTGCGTGATGACCAGCACCTCGAACTGCTTCAAGCTGGGCACGGAGAGCACCGCGGGTTTTAAGAATATCGCGATCACCAACTGCGTCATGTTCCGTCTTCCGCATGCCTTCCGGGCGCCCATCTCGGGCATTGCCATTGAAACTGTAGATGGCGGTGCGCTGGACCAAGTGGTGGCTTCCAACCTCACCATGCGCGACGTCGGAACGCCGATTTTCATCCGGCTGGGGAATCGCGGCCGGGGTATGGCGGAACCTCAGCCCGGCACTCTCGAAAACATTTCCATCTCCAATGTGGTGGCTACGGGTTCACTCATCACCAGTTCCATCACTGGGTTGCCGGGACACCCGGTACGCCGCATCAGCCTGGAAAACATCAATATCTCGATGAAAGGCGGCGAGCGGGAGCCCGTCAGCCTGGACGTGCCGGAGCTGCCCGCGCAATACCCCGAAGCCTGGATGTTCGGCAAGCTGCCGGCTTATGGTTTTTATTCGCGTCACGTCGAGGAACTCACCATGAGCCACGTGCGGGTGCGGTGGGAGGAAGCTGACGTGCGCCCGGCCATGGTGTTCGATGACGTCCGGAATCTCTATCTCGATGCGTTTCAGGCGGGCGCGGCCACCGGCGGCGCTCCGCTGCTGCTGCTGCGCAACACAGCCGGCGCTTTCGTGCGCGGGCCGCTGGTTCCGGAAGGCGCCAAGCTACTGCTGAAGGTGAGCGGCCCCAACAGCAGGGAGATACGAGTCACGGATGGACTGCTCAGGGGTGCGCAAGCTGCCGTCGCGGAGTCCGACGCTCCCGCAGGCGCAATTCTACCCTGAACGGCCGCTTCCGGCAGACCATCCGCCGAGAACGCTACAGCCGGAAAACGATGCCAGCCGAGATTTCCGTCTGGCGCAGCAAGCCGCTGCCGCCCAGGTCAAAGGGTTTGCCGGTCTGGTACTGGCGCCCGTCCACGCGGAAGCCCCGCAACTCTGTCATTTTCAGCTTGATGCCACCGCCGTAGTTGAAGCCCATCTTGTTTTCCCCTTGCCCGCTGGTCACGCTGGCGCCAGGTGGAACGAAGTTGCTGAAGTGCGCGCCGCCGGTGACGAAGGGCCGCACCCGGCTGCCTTCGGGCGTGGCGTAAACCAGGAAATTGTAAAAGCCCTGGTGAATGGCCATTCCCTCGCTTGCCGAGCCGGTAGAGTCACTGAACTTCAGCGAGGTGCGATTGTATGCATAACCGATTTCGTGTCCAAAGAACCTCTGTGGGTTCAAGGTTAAACGGAAGGCCAGCCGGAAACCGTTGTCCAATTCGTAATTGGTGCCGGCGTAGCTGCCCAAGAGCTTGTTGGTGAGTGCGGAGGCACCCCCGCTGATGGCCACCTCGGCCATCTGCGCGGAAAGCAGGCCGCTAAACGCAAAAACCGCCAAAACAGGAACAAACTTCTTCATTCGCATTCTCCTCAGATGCTACAGCAGTACGACGTGAATCTCTCCTGGCCCGTGTACACCGCGGATCAAGATTTGTTCGATGTCAGCCGTGCGGCTGGGCCCCGTAATCAAAACCATGGAACTGGTCTGTTCGGCAGGGTTGGGCAAGACCGTGATCAAGTCTTCCAAGCCGGTCAGCAACTTCGAGCTGTCCACGATGGCGATGTGAACGGGCGGCAGGAGGCTGATCATACGGGCTTCCTGGGCCGAGGACAGCATCACCAGCGTTCCCGTGTCGGCCAGAGCGTAATCTGCGCCGGTGATGCCGAACTCAGCCGTCGAACATGCCTGGCGAAGGGCCAGCTCGCTTTGAAAGCCGGTTTGCACCCCTTCCAGCCCCGTTATTCCGCACCCCGCCAGCAGCGGGGCGTTGGATGCGACAGCGGATCTCCCCTTCACCAGGCTGGCAACGTAATCGCAGACGCCTTCCGGATTCGCCGCGCGATACGTCTTGCCTGCTAACTTTTCGATGCAGGCGAAGAACGTCCGGATGCGGGTTTCCAGATCCATTTCCGGGATCCGGATCCGCGCCGCCGGCGCCGGGGCGGGCCTCTGAGCCACGCTCCGGCCGAGCGCGGTGCGAACTTTGTGGAGGATGTAGTCCCGGGCCATCAATATTTCTCCGTTTTCACGCGCGCGCGCCACAACTGATGGAAACTCTTTTCCGCCACCGGTTGCAGATCTCTTTCCTGCAACCAGGCCTTCAGCGGCCCCAGGTTCATCAAAGGTGGCGCCTTGCGAATCAACCCGCCGCCCTCCGGGGCGGTCAACGCCGCCGCGCCCAGCATCCCTCCTAGTTCGTAGAGCTTAGGATGCCGCATGAGCCACGCCCAGGCGCGGAATATCAGGCGTTCGAGCCAGTTGCTGCCGTCGTCTTGCTTGCTCTGGTTTACTTCGGCGCGCAGCGTCAGCAAGAGCTTGGGGATCTCGATTTTCACCGGGCAGACTTCGGCGCAGGCTCCGCACAAGCTAGAGGCGAACGGCAGCCACGGGTGCTCGAGCACTCCCTGATACTGGGGGGTGATGATGGCCCCGATCGGTCCGGAGTATACCCACGGGTAATTGTGCCCGCCGATCTTGCGGTAGACGGGGCAGTGGTTCAGGCATGCGCCGCAGCGGATGCAGTACAGCGACTGGCGCTTTTCGCGGTCGGCCAGCAGTTTGGTCCGGCCGTTGTCGAGCAGAACCAAATAAAACTCTTCAGGACCGTCGATTTCCCCCGGCCGCCGCGGGCCGGACAGAAACGAAGTGTAGACGGTGAGCGGCTGGCCGGTCGCGCTCCGGCCCAGCAGCTTTAAGAACGTCGCCAGGTCCTGGGCGCGCGGCACCAGCTTTTCGATGCCCGCCACGACGACGTGGACTCTCGGAGTGGTGCTGGTGAAACGGCCATTGCCTTCGTTGGTGGCCATCACTACGGCGCCGGAATCCGCCACCAGGAAATTCGCGCCGGTGATGCCGATGCCTGCGTGCAGAAATTTCTCACGCAAAACGGAGCGCGCGCTCCGCGTCTGCTTCTCGATTTCTTCTTCGCGCTCGACACCCAACTTCTCGTTGAACAGCTCCGCCACCTGGTAGCGCGTCTTGTGCAAGGCGGGCGCAACGATGTGGTAAGGCCTTTCATGCGCCAGTTGAATGATAAACTCGCCCAGATCGGTCTCCACCGGTTCCAGCCCGTGGCGCGCCAGGCGTTCGTTCAAATCGAACTCTTCGGTGACCATGGACTTGGACTTCACGATTAGATTGGTGTTCTTCTCGCGGGCCAGCTTCACCAGAAAGTCCACCACTTCGCCGCCGTCCCGGCACCACAGAACTTTGCCGCCGTGCTCGATGACTTTCGATTCCAGTTGCTCCAGATAGTAATCGAGGTTTTCAATAGTGTGCCGTTTAATACGGTTGGCTTGCTCGCGCAGCTCCTGGTAATCCGGCAGCACATCGGGAGCGACCACGGCCTTGCGGTGGTTCATCAGCCGGGCTGTAGAAGTATAGATGGCGTTCTGCAAGTAGCCGTTGGACAGCGTTTCTTCGATCTTATTAAGTGGAAAACCGGGCATATCTCCTGCCTATCTGCTGGCGAGCACTTCCGCGATGTGCATGGTGGAAACCGGATGGCCACCGCGCGACAGAGCGCCCTGGATCTGCATCAGGCAACTGGCGTCCAAGCCGATCACCAGATCGGCGCCGGTACGCACAATGGCGTCCACCTTGCTCCTCGCCATAGCGCCGGAAAGTTCCGGCATTTTTACCGAAAAGGTCCCGCCGAATCCGCAACACTCCTCCGCAGGGTCCATCTCGCGCAATTCGAGCCCCCGCACTTTGCTCAACAGGCGGCGCGGGCCATCCTTGATCCCCAGCTCCCGCAGCGCGTGGCAG
>CAYSBM010000173.1:0-6786 GCA_964429095.1 uncultured Solibacteraceae bacterium
CCGCCGGTCAGCGCCGCGGGCGGACGCGGCCTGGCAAAATACGCTTCATAACGGTGACGGAACGCCGGCGCCGAAACCGACAGAGCGGGATGGATTCCGTTGACGAAGTACAGCTCGACTTCCTTGCCGTCCTTGGTCCGTAGGCGGCCGCGGGGCTCGCAGGCAAAAAAATCCTTGACGCGCACGTAAGTCCGTTCCGAGATATTCAAACGGCCCGGCTGGCTGCCCGCTTCCATGCGAGCGCTCAAGTTCACCGTGTCTCCCCAGACGTCAAAAGCGAACTTCGATTCCCCGACGACGCCCGCGATCACCGGTCCGGTATGCGCGCCGACGCGCATCCGCCAGGTACAACGGGGATCCTTGCAGTGCATGCCGGCGACCGCATCCAGCATCTCCAGCGCCGCCAGGACCGCATCGACCGGATGCGACGGGCTGCGCACCGGCAGCCCCGCGGCGAACATGAAGCTGTCGCCGATCGTCTTCAGCTTTTCGAGTTCATAGCGGGCCACAATGCGGTCGAAGACGGTGAAGTAAGCGTTCAGCATTTCGACCAGTTCCTGAGCCGCTAGGCCCTCGGTTGTGTTGGTAAAGCCGGCGAAGTCCGTGAAGACGATGGTGGCATCTTCGTAGTAACGCGGCGCCACGGATCCATTCTCGCGCAGTTCCTCGGCCACCGTCTTCGGCAGGATATTGCGCAGCAGCGCCTCGGCGGCGCGGCGCTCCGTCTCGAGTTCCTGGGTGCGGCGGCGCTCGGCATCGGCAAGCCGTTTCCGCTCGATCGATGCGCCGACGCGCGCGCGCAGCAGCACGGGGTTGGGCGGCTTGGGAAGATAGTCCTCGGCGCCCGTCTCGATCGCCGAAACGATGCCGGCGATGTCGTCCTGGGCCGAGATCATCACCACCGGAATCGCCGTTAGCGCCGGATCGCTCTTCATGTGCCGCAGCACCGCCGGACCGTCCATCTCCGGCATGATCATGTCGAGCAGCACGACATCCACGGCTTCGCGAGCGAGCAGATCGAGGCCTTCGCGGCCGTTGCGCGCCTCGACTACCTCATAGCCTTCGGCCGCAAGCTCGCGTGAGATCATAGCGCGGCCCAACAGGCTGTCGTCCACCAGCAGGATTCGGCCTCTCACCGCCGGCCTAGACTCACGCGTGGTCATTTCCCTAGTTTCTGCCGCTCCGGCTGTCGATGACAATACCGCTATCCTCGATGATGGTATCCATGGCGCGCTGAAGAGCCGTGACCGCGATCTCGTATTGAATGAGAGCGTTCAACTCACGAATCCGCGCGTCGGCGTAGTCCCGCTGGTAGCGCAGCACTTCGAAGTTGGTCGAAAACCCGGCTTCAAAGCGCGCGGTTTCGCCTTCCAACTGCTCGCGGGAGAGCTCCGAGGCCAGGCGCGAAACTTCGAGCGTCTTCTTACGGGTCGCGATCGCCTCGTAGGCGTTCCGGACCTCCACCAGAACGGCGACCTGAAACTGCTTCAACTGCGTTTCGAGCCGCCGCCCGGCGATCCTCGTATCGGCGAGCTGCGCCTCCGCGGCGCGGTTTCGCAGCGGCAACTGGACCTGAACGCCCGCGCTCCAGTTCAGGAAGTCAAAATTCATGACCTGCCTGAAGGAAGTCCCCATTCCGCCGAAGCGGACTTGCGAAGCTGTGGGGTCGAGATCGTCCTGCGGCAGGTGCACGGTGCCGGCCCGGCCGACGGCCCCGATACTGCCCAGGAGGTTCACCGTAGGCCTGGTTTCCTGCGCGTAATACCTGGAGAGCAGGCCGTTCTGCTGCAACTGCAGACGCAGTTGCTCCAACTCGGGCCGGTTCTTCAGCGCAAGCTGCACAGCCTCATCCAGCGTCACCCGTACGTCTTCAGCCCGCGGCCGGTCCGTGGGCAGAAGGCTTGTGCCCCAGATCGGATCATCGGGACCGGCCGCCATGAGCTGCTTCAACCCATTCTGGGCATTAATGATTTGCACTTCTGCTTCGAGGATTTCCTGATCGCGCAGCGCCACCTCGGCCCTTGAAGACGTGAGCGCGACCGGCGTCAACATCCCGTTTTCGACCCTCTGGAGCGTGTTCTCGTACTGGCGGATCGCCAGCTCCTGGGAATGCCTGCGCGCTTCGTAGCTTTCGACCGCACCCACCAGCATCCAATACGCGTTGCGGGCCCGCTCCACAATCTCCGCGAGGGCCCTGCGGAACTGGGCCTCGCCGGACTTGTTTTCGAGCCGCAGCAGGCGGATCTGGTTTTCGACCGCATTCCAGCGGAAGCCCCGCAGCAGCGGCTGGGTAAGTGTCGCCTTCAGGCCCGATCCGAACACAGGGTTCACGAACGTGTAGGCGTCGTTGGTCCCGTTGCGGAACCCCGAGAATGAAATCCCGGCAGATCCTCCGCCGGGCAAGAGCTGCTGGATGCCTGGAGCGAATGTGAAATTGCGGGTTTCTAGGGCGGACAGCCCCACGCCGCTTTGCAGGATGCTGGTGGCGGGCGAGCTGTCGAGACTCAGGCCCGCGGTAAAGGACAGTTGCGGATCGTAGGCGCCTTTTGCTCCCTTCAGCCGCACCCGGTTGGAGTCAAGCGTATAGCGCTGGATCCTGACTTCCAGGTTTCGCTCCAGCGCCCTTTCGAGCGCGGCCTTCAGGCTCAACTCGAGTACCAGACCGCGCTGGCGCGCCCGCTCCGCAAACGGGACCGCGCGCGTGAACGCCGGCGCACTATCCTGCGCGGCCAAACCGGCGGCGGCCGCCAGGAGCGAAATGAAAAATCGGATGTGCATAGCGGTTACAGATTCAACTGCTGCGTCGACAGAAAGTAATAGAGCCCCTTTTGCGCCATCAGCTCTTCGTGGGTTCCCCGCTCGATGACGTTGCCGCCGTCGAGGACTACGATCAGATCGGCTTTGCGAACGGTGGAGAGCCGGTGCGCGATCATGATTACGGTGCGCCCCGCGAACAACAGCTCGAAGTTGTGCTGGACGTAGCGTTCGGCTTCGTTATCCAGCGCGGAGGTGGCCTCGTCGAGAATCAGCATGCGCGGATTTTGCAGGATGGCGCGCGCGATGGCGATGCGCTGCCGCTGCCCGCCGCTTAAGTTCACCCCGGCCTCGGCCAGGTCCGTGTCGTAGCCGCGGGGAAGCGCGGCGATAAAATCGTGCGCGCCGGCTTGCCGCGCCGCTTCAATCACCGCCGCAAGCGGCGCTCCCGGCCTCGCCTGGCTGATGCTTTCCCGGATCGTACCCCGGAAAAGGTACGATTCCTGCGGGACCACGCCCACCTGCCGGCGCAGCGAGGGCAGCCACAGGGTGGACAAGTCGAAGCCGTCCACAAGAATCTTCCCCGATGACACCGGGTAGAAACCCAACAGCAGCTTAATGAAAGTGGACTTTCCCGATCCGCTGCGGCCGACCAGCGCGACCTTCTGACCGGGTTGAATCTCCAGGTTGAGATTCTGGAGCACGTTCTTGGCGTCCGGAGCGTAGCGGAAGGTGACGTTCTCAAATCGAATGTGGCCGCGCAGAGTCTTGAGCGAGATGCGCGCCTCCGTGCCCGCTTCCTCGGCGAATTCGGGCGGCGAATCGAGCACGTCGTTCAACCTTTCGGTGGCGTTGAGCGTTTCCTGGAACCGGTTCCCGCTGGCGACCAGCTTCAGAACGGGCGCATTCACCTGCTTTGTCATGCTCATGAACGCGACCAGTTCGCCGACGCTGAGGCGGTTTTCGAGAACCAGGTACGCTCCCAGGAACAGCACCGCCACGTCCGAGCAATTGCTCACAAGCTGGCTGGCCAAGCTGCCTAGCACGGAATAGCGCACCGTCTGGAAATAAGTGTTCATCTGGCGGGCCAGCAGGTTGTCCCATTTCCACCGCACGAAATGCTGGATGCCGAGCACCTTGATGGTGCTTAGGCCGCGCAGCGACTCCACTAAATGGCTCTCCCGGTCCGCGCCCTTCTGGAACACCTCGCGCGCGGCCTGGTGCAGCTTGGGATAGGTCACGCGCATGTTGATCACGTGTCCGGCGAGGAAAACCGCGGCGGCGAGCGCAAGCGGAACGCTGTAGTAATACATCAGCCCCAGGTACATCAGCGCGGTCATCACATCGATGATGGTGTCGATGCCGGTTTCCGTGAAAAAGCCGGTGATCTTCTCGTTCTCGGCGAAACGGCTGGTGATGTCGCCGGATTTGCGCCGCTCGAAAAACGGCAAGGGCAGCATCAGCAGGCGGCGGTAGAAGTCGGCAATCAGGTCCAGGTTCAGCCGCAGCGAGACGAACAGCACCAGGCGCTGGCGCGCCCACGTGGCCCCGAGATGCAGCGCCGCGGCAATCGAGATGCCGATGATGGCCGGCACCAGCCAGCGTTCGTCCCCTTTGGTGAGAACATCGTCGATCACAAACCGCGTGAACACCGGCATCAGGAGGCTGAGCGCCTGGATGGCGACGGAGCCGAGTCCGATTTCAAACAGCAGGCGCCGGTAGGGACGAACGTATCCGGCGAACTGTTTGAGGGCGGGACGGCTTTCCTCGAGTTTGCGAAACCGTATGGTGGGGCTGAGATAGATCGTGTAGCGGGTGTAGCCGTCCAGGAACTCCTCTTTGCTGAGTTTCCGCAGGCCCTGGGCGGGGTCGGCCACCAGCACCGAGTCCGCCGTCACTTGATAAACGACGATCCAGTGATACCCGCGCCAGTTCACAATCGCTGGGAGCGTGTTTTTCTGGAGATGATCCCAGGTGGCGAGCATCGGGACCGTTTCAAATCCGAGCGTCTCGGCGGCCTGCATCAGATGCAGCATTGAGGCGCCGGAGTGCCCGACGCGCGCCAGATCACGCATCCGGTTCAAGTCGACGCGCTTGCCGTAGTAGGCGCAAATGGTTGCCAGACAGGCGGCGCCGCAGTCCATCGTGCTCTGCTGGCGAACGGCCGGGGGCTTGCGCAGCTTCCAGGAAGGCCGCTCGCTATCCGGCAGCGGCGGTTCCTTCCACGACAGCACCTCCGGAGCTTCTTTGGACTTGTCTGCTTCAAGTCCTTCAGGCTCGGCCGGGCTGCGCCGGCGAACGATCTCATCGATCGAGCCGGCAAACCGGAACTGCTGATCCAGCAGGCGCAGAAACAGGTCGCCGGGTATGCGGTAAACCGAACCGGCGGTTTCCGCCCGCACGTTCGCGGTGCGAGCGCTGCGCGTCACCACCGCGATCTCGCCGGCGATGTCGCCGCTTCGGAGCGTCGCCAGCGTCCTGGCAGGGTTGTCGTCGCGATAGACCGCAAACTCCCCGCTTTCGATCAGCAGCACGTCTTTGGCCGCGTCGCCCTGCCGGATGACGATCTCGCCCGCCTGAACCGGCCGGCGCACCAGCGCGTGCGCCAGTGTTTCAAACTGTTCCGCGCCGAGCAGGGAGAACACCGAGGAGCGCCGCAAAAAGTCCGCAATTGCGGCCAGCGACCGATCGCGTTCCAGCGCCGCGGCGATGCCCGGAGCGGCCGCAACCGCCTGTTCGTAGGCGGCGCGCGTGAGCCGTAGCAGGGCGCCGTCCTGCAATGCGACGGCGGTGTATCGCGCGCGCTCCCCCGCCAGCAAGCAGCGTTCGCCGAACCAGGCGCCCTCGGCGAGAACGTCGATCGCCGGGCCGTTCCGGCCCTCCTCCAACCGCACCCGGCCCGCCAGAATAACGAACAGCGTGCCGGAGTCTTCCCCCGCCTGGACAATAACCTCCCCGGCCCTGACGCTGGTGTATTCGCCGAAGCCGGCCAGCATGGCGCGTTCTTCCTCCCGCAAGGAGGCGAACGCCGGCACGCTCCCCAGGATGTCCCGCTCCGCCGTGGCGCCCACCGGTTATTTGCCCTCCGTCCCTTCTTTCTTGAAGAGAAGCTGAATCAGGCGCTGTTTCCCTGTCAGCATCTCCGCCTGAACTGTCAGCCCGGGGAAAAGGTAGAGCTCGGAGCCGCTGTAGCGGATGCGGTCCTCGAGAAGGCGCAGTTTCACGACGAAATTGGTGTCCGCGCCGGGCAGCACGTGTTCCACGCGCGCTCGTACCGTGCCAAATTGCTGGAAAGGATATGCGTCCACTTTGATGCGCGCATCCAGGCCGGGCCGCACGAATCCGACGTCCTTGTTGGGCAGCGTCGCTTCGATCACCAGAGGCGCGCCTTCGGGAGCAATACTCGCCACGACGGTTCCGGCCGAGACCAGTTCGCCGGCGTTGCCGACCTTCAGCGCGGAAATCGTTCCGGAGACCGGCGCCGCAATCGTGGTCAGCGCAACACTGCGCTCCGCTAGGCCGATTTTTTCGCGCAGCGTCGCCAGGCCGGTTTCCGCCTCCATGATCCGCGACTTCAGTTCCGCGGCCTCGTGCCGCAGAGCGGCCAGGCTCTGCTGGTACTCCATTTCGGCCGACTCCAACTCGCGGCGGCGGTCGCGCTCTTCGTTCTGAGCCTTGGCCTCAAGGTCCGCCAGCCTCAGCTTCTGGTTGGAAATGTCGATCGCCTGCTGATCCAGCCGCTGCCGGGCGCTGAGCAGGTTATTGGCATCGGCGCGGTAGCGGTCTTCATGGGAACTCAACTCGAATGAAGAGATGAGCTTCTTTTCCGCCAACCCGCGATAGCTCTTGAGCTGCTCCGCCTTTTGCTTCAGCAACCGCTCTTCTTCTTCCAGCGCCGCCTGTTGAAGCCGGAAATTCTTCTCGTTGATGCTGATGTTCTCCCTGGTCAGCTCGATTTCCTGTTGCTGGAGACGGCGCCGCTCGGGGGCGCGCGCAAGCTCCTGCCGCGCGGTATCCAGCTTCCGGCGCGCT
>CAYSBM010000174.1:0-6768 GCA_964429095.1 uncultured Solibacteraceae bacterium
TGTTCGTAAATGACCGGCCCTCGCTTGGCGCCGTGGCATCTAAACCAGGCCATCTCGTTGCCGCCGGCGGTCTGTAACATTTTTGGCAAGAAACTTCCGTGCGGGTTATGGCAATCCACGCAGCTCATGGCGCCCTGCGCCAGCGGGTGCTTGTGCGGCTTTTGGAATGCAGCCCAGACCGAGGTGTGGCAGGCGGCGCACTGCTTGTTTACCGCCGCCGGTTTGCGCGCCACCAAGCCCGAGGGGCCGTTCTTGTGTATGGAATTGCAGGCGGCGCAACTCACCTGGGAGCGGCCGTGGCCGCCCTGAATCCGCCCAACGTGCGTCGCCTGGTTCAAATGGCATTTCAGGCACGCAGCATCGGATTTGCCGGCAACGGCTTTCGCCGGATTAAAGATGTCGGTAGCCGAAGCCGATTCGGCATGCTTGGAACCCGGGCCGTGACAAGACTCACAGCTCCTGCCCTTCCAACCTCGCTTTTCGTTCGACTCAATACTCTGGTGCGGGTTCTTCTCAAATGCCTTAACTACGTCTTCGTGACATCCCTGGCAGGTTTCGGTTCCAACGTATGTGGGAGAGGCAGCCGGTTTCTCTTCTTCGGCCTTTTTCTCACTAGCCGGCTGCTGTGTTCCCGCAGCCGCCAGCAAAGCCAAAATCAGCAAAAGGCCCGCCGTCAGACGGGCCCTTTGCTGGTGCAACAAGGGAGGTGCAAATCTAGCGAGCATGTACCTTGCTTACGGAGAACTCGCTGGAGGAGCCGTGGCAGACGGTGCAGCTTTCGCCCAGGGTTGAAGTATTCAGCAAGGCGTGGGAGGCCGCCTCGATGCTGACATGGCAGGAAAGGCATGCAGCCGAGGCCGGGCCCACCGGATTGATGTAACCCCGTGGATCGTTGACCTTCGACAAGGTTGGTTTCAGTGGGAGCTGCTCAGAGCCGTTTACATGGCACATGGAGCAGTTGCGCCGGTCGCCGACCTGGCCGGAAGGCGAGAACGCCGGGTAGCCGACCTCGGAGAAGTCGTACTTGTTGCCCCCAAATCCATAGATGACGTAAGGGGCGCCGAGTTCCTTGCCCGTGTGGATCTTGTGGATCATCATGCGCATATCCACCGATTGCGCGGGCAACTCGCTCGCGGGCCGCCGGGCTTTGTCGGTTTCCACAGGATTGTGGCAGAGTACGCACATTTCCACCTGGTTGCGATTTTCCCCGTGTACAGAGAGGTAAGCGTGGCACTTATTGCAGTTCGCCGTGGCCACCACCGTCCGGCGAGGCGCAACTGCGCTGCCATCCACCGCGAAATGCAGCACCTTGTTGGCGCCGCCATATTGCACGCTCTGCTCCACCAACGTGCCCTCGTAAATTTTTTGAATCCGCCGGCCTTCGATGCCTACGCTGTAAGTCCCCTTAGCGTCGCTGGGGATGGCGGTCTTGAATGTGTACCAGCAGACTGTTCCGTCGCTGCTGCAATCAGCTTTACTGGCGTCTTCCGAGACATAGCCGGTCTGGAAGGCGACATAATCAGTAGGCGGTCCGGCCAGCACCAGCGCCAGCCGGGTCATCTGGGAGGGCAGAACGGGCTTGCCAGTCTTGTCTTTGATTGCAAACACCACGGTTGGCGTCTTGCCGGCCGCGCCGTTTTCCACTTTCAGCAACTCGAACTGGATGCCGCTCAACTCGCGGGAAAAAGTAGGAATAGTGTGTGCGCCCTTGATGGACGCATCGAATTCCAGCTCACCCTCCGGCGTGTGGCAAGTGGTGCACTGATTGTCGGAAACCTGAGGAAGGTTTACGTGGTTTTCACCGGTCGCGAAATTCACGTTGTCGTGGCAAGCGCCGCAAGCCGCCCGGTTGGCTTTGAAAACATTGTTGGCCTGCGTGGCTGTCCCGTCATGGCAGGCATTGCAGCGGCGGGGATCAGCCGGAAAAACCACTTCCGAATAATCGGCCACCGATTGGTTAAAGCCGATGATTTGATAAGGCTTGCCGCCCTTGACCGAAGGCAACTGCTTGCCCATGTGAATCTTGTGCGTCATCACGGGCATGTCCACAGTGTTGCCCGTGTCCGGATCGGTGGTTTGGGGCGTGTGGCACAGCACGCAGAGTTCCATGCTACGCCGCGAACCGCCATGGAAAGCGAGTTGGTCGTGACAGTTGTTGCACGCCGCAGTGCGGACGACGTCGCGTACGGTGACAACCTTTGAGCCGTCCGGCACAAAGTTGAACCAATCGTCGTCGTAATTGGTCGGCAGATCGAACTCGCTCAGATTCCTGCTTCCATATACACCTATGGTGTGCGTGGCCGTGCGGTCGTACCCGCTGGGCGCCTTGGTGCGGAAAGTGTAAACGTACTCCCCGTCGCCGGTTGTCTCCCAGGTCCCGCCCGAGTCGGCCGCAGCCTGTACGGCCGAGTTCCCCGTAATGGGGCTGGTCTGCACTCTAGTCGTGTAAGCTACATATTGTGACTTGCCCTTCGGAATGTATGCAGCGATGAAACTCACCGAAACCGGACCGGGAGTGGTCACACCCAGGCGGTCCAAGCCGAGCCCTCTTGGATCTGTCAGCTTGATTTTGGCCTTGATGGTGCCATCAGCGCCAATCTCAGCTCCCGTGATCTTCATCACCAAACCCGGACGCACAAAATTGATCAGGTTCGGGTCGGCGTAGAATTCCTTGTTGCTCGCCGTGTAGCTGGGCCCCGGAGCGCTTATCAGCGCCGCCGAACCAATCAAGACCACCAGGGCGACCAAAAGGCCAATGCTGACCTTTCCCAATTTGTCGAACATCAGTACCCTCCTGAGACTAAGAAAACATTTCGGACCGTAGGTATTCTCAGCACTTGGTGGCCCAAAATGCAACACTTTCTTGCCCCTCCATAAGGCGTTGCCATTGCGACACTTTCCAGGCGGAGCAGAAACCCATAACTCCCGCGGAACTTCACCCGTGGGTCATAATGCCATCCCTGGGTGGGGCAAAACCCGCAACCGCTGGGTTTCACCACCCTGGCGAGACGGCCTCAGTTCTTGTTCGCAGCCAGTTCCTTGACGATATTTGCGAGAAACGATTTGGCGTCCCCGAACAACATCAAGGTACGATCCATATAATAAAGCTCGTTGTCGATGCCTGCAAATCCTGGGTTCATGCTGCGCTTGATGACCATCACCGTGCGTGCTTTATCCACGTCCAGGATGGGCATACCATAGATGGGGCTGCTCGGGTCGTGGCGCGCAGCCGGGTTGGTGACATCGTTGGCGCCCACCACAAGGGCCACATCTGCCTGTGGAAACTCACTGTTAATGTCATCCATCTCGTGCAGCTTGTCGTAGGGAATGTCGGCCTCGGCTAATAACACGTTCATATGGCCTGGCATGCGGCCCGCTACCGGGTGTATGGCGAAGCGGACGTCCACGCCCTTCTTGGTGAGCTGGTCGTACAACTCCCGCAGCTTGTGTTGCGCCTGCGCCACAGCTAACCCATAACCGGGAACCACCAGCACCAGCCGGGCGGCTTCCAGAATGGCTGCCGCTTCTTCGGCCGTAGCGCTGCGCACCGGTTTTTGATCGGCGTGGCCGGCCTGCACCCGCAATTGCCCGAATCCTCCGCACAGTCCATTCGCAAAAGAGCGGTTCAGCGCCGTGCACATGAGGATGGCCAGGATGACGCCCGAGCTGCCATCCAGCGCGCCAGCGATGATGAGAAGCTTGTTGTCCATGGCAAACCCCATGGCGCAAGCCGACAAGCCGGCGTAGGAATTCAGCAAAGCGATAACAGTGGGCATGTCGGCTCCGCCGATGGGGATGATCAACAGAACGCCGAACAGCAGGCTAAGGCCGGCGAAGACCGGCAGCATCCACCGCTGTGTGGGGTCGACGATCATGGCCACTCCCAGCGCCACCGCCAGAACAAAAATGGACAGGTTAATAAAGTTCTGTCCTTTGTAAAGGATAGGCCGGGTAGGCAGAATCTCCTGGAGCTTGCCAAAAGCCATGAGACTGCCTGTGAAGGTGAGATAGCCGAGCAGCATTTCCAGAACCAGCGCCACCATCGTGAAGCCCGTTGGCTGCTTGGCGTAGTATTCGGCGGTGCCGATGAGGGCGGCGGCCAGTGCGCCGAAGGCGTGCGAAATCGCGGTCCGCTGGGGAACCGCCGTCATGGGCATCAGGTAAGCCAGCGGCACGCCTGCCACCGCCCCGATCAGGAAGGCTATGGCGATCAGGTTGTAAGTCACTACATGGTGGCTCAACAAGGTGCCTACCACGGCTAGCAACATGCCCAGTTCACCGGCGAACACGCCTCGCCGGGCGGTGACTGGCGATTTCATCCACAGCAGCGACAGGATAAAGAGGGCCGCCGAGATGACATAGAGAATGTGAATGACAAACTCGTTCATTTCTTTCCGGGCTCCCTCTTCTTGAACATTTTCAGCATGCGGTCGGTAATCAGATAGCCGCTGACCACGTTGGTCATGGCCGCGGTAACGGCAATGAAGCCCAGTACCTTGCTCAAGGTGGTGGCCCCCTCCTCGCCGGTAATCAGAATAGCCCCCACCACGGAAATGGCCGAAATAGCGTTGGTGAGCGACATCAGCGGGGTGTGCAGCAGCGGCGATACTCCGCGGATAAGCTGAAAGCCCAGAAACGCGGCCAGCATGAACACATACAAGGATCCAATGTCCAATTTCATCTGGTTCGATCTCCCTTCACAATTCAGCCCCCGGCCGTTTACTCGCCCTGTGTCCCGCCAGAGCCGGCCTTGAGACCCAAAGCTTCGCGCACCCTTGGATGCACTACTTCTCCGCCGTGTGTAACCAGAGTTTCCCGGGTGATCTCGTCGGCCATATCGAGGATCAGCTTGCCGTCCTTAATCAAGTGCTTGAGGAAGGTCGCGATGTTGCGCGCATACATCTGGCTGGCATGGTAGGGAATTTCGCTCGGCAAGTTGAGCGGCCCCATGATGGTGACTCCACCGGCGGAGACAGTCTTGCCCGGCTCGGTGCCCTCACAGTTGCCTCCTCGTTCGGCAGCCAGGTCGACCACGACGCTTCCCGGCGCCATGGCTGCGATCATATCCTTGGTGATCAGCAGAGGCGCTTTCTTGCTGGGCACGGCGGCGGTCGTGATGACCACGTCCTGTTCCCGTACCACGCCCATCAGCATCTCGCGCTGGCGGCGGTAGAACTCCTCGCCCAGCTCCTTGGCGTAGCCGCCCTTGTCCTCGGCTTGCGAGGTTTCCAGCTCGACCTGAACGAACTTGGCTCCCAGGCTCTCCACCTGCTCCTTGACCGCGGGCCGCACGTCGTAAGCGCTTACCACGGCGCCCAGGCGGCGGGCCGTGGCGATCGCTTGCAGGCCGGCCACGCCCGCGCCTAGCACGAAAACTTTCGCCGGGGCGATAGTGCCGGCCGCGGTCATAAGCATGGGGAACATCCGCGGCAGCGCGTCAGCGGCCATCAAGACGGCCTTGTAGCCCGCGATGGTGGCCATGGAAGAAAGCGCGTCCATGCTCTGCGCGCGAGTGATGCGCGGCATCAACTCCATAGACAGCAGGCTTGCGCCCGTGCGGGCGAATTGGGCGCATTCGCCGGTCGCGGTCAGGGGCTCCGCGAACCCGATTACAACCTGGCCACTGCGAATGAGCGGCAAATCCGCCGCTCCAGCGCCCGGATTGGCGCAGAAGGTTCTGACTTGCAAGACCACTTCGGCCTGCTCGAAAATCTCCTGGCGCGAACTCACCACCCGCGCGCCCTTGGCGGCGTACTCGCCATCCGGAGCGCCAGAAGCCACGCCCGCTCCGGACTCCACCAGGAATTCCACTCCGCTTTTCGCCAATACGTCCATGGCGCGCGCGACCATGGCCACGCGTTTCTCGCCCGGATACGTTTCGCGAGGTATACCGATTTTAATCGCCACGCCGGATTCCTTCTTGTTGTGATTTACAGCAGACCTGCCTCTCCCCAGCCATTAGCCCCGGGTGTAGCAGTATTTCCAATGTTACCTCAAAATTTCAGGCCTCAGACGTCCCATTCTTTCCGCCACTCGATGCGTCTGTTTTCACGGTACGCCATATTGAGCATGTGGCAGCTCATGGCGGAATAGTGTCCGCTCACCACGTCGGCGTTGGGCTGTTTACGTGTGCGGATGCAATCCAACCAGTTGGCCATATGCCCGTGCTCGGGTCCGCCCGCTACGGTGATCTCGCCAATGTGCTCGTTCTGTTTGGCGGGCAGAAAATGATAGCGCGCTCGCCGGATGGTCAGCCGGCCGCCGGTTCCCATGAAAACGATGTCGGCCGACTGCGCGGGGATCATGTCGGTGAGGGTGGCTTCAAACGTCACCGTTAGCTTCTGTGGATACTCCACGATTCCGTTGATATTGTCGGGCGTGTCGCGGCCGTCATTGTATTGGTAGATGCCTCCCAGCGCCACGGCGGCCAGCGGTTGTTTCAGGTTGAGATACCAGTGGGCCACGTCCACCCAGTGGACGAACAGGCCTCCGGTCTGCCCGCCGGTGGCAAAATCCCAATATGCGAAGCGGTTGAAGTACCGCTTGGGATCCCAGGGGATCTTGGGCAGCCATCCGAGACAGGCGTCCCAGTCAAGCCCTGCCGGTTTCTGCTCCATTCCGGGCGGGATGGGCGTCAGATAGCCGCCGTTGCCATTCCAATAGGTCCGCACCATGTGCACGGCGCCGAGCAGGCCGCTGTCGAAGAAGCGCTGCTTGGCTTCGATGAAGTGCTCCATGCTGCGTTGCTGCACGCCCACCTGCACGATG
>CAYSBM010000175.1:0-1748 GCA_964429095.1 uncultured Solibacteraceae bacterium
GCCCTCCCTCCCACTGCCGGAAAGCATCGAAAATGGCGTCTCTCGCCTCCTCGGGAATGCCGATGCCAGTATCGCGCACGCCAATCAACAGGCTGCAACCCGCTCCTCCATTCCTTTCTACCGAGGCGGTCATCACGATCTGGCCCCGGTGCGTGAACTTGAGCGCATTGCTCAGAATGCAATCCAAGAGGCGGCGCAACCGTAGTGCGTCTCCGATGGCGCTGTCGGGAACGCTCCCTTCAAACAGGCGGATCAGCTTCAAGCCTTTTCGTTCGGCCTGAGCCGCATGTTCAGCGGCGGCGGCGTGCAGCGTCTCCACCAGGTTGAACTCGGATTCTTCCAGCTTCACGGCGCCGGCTGAAAGGGCCGAATACTCCAGCGTGTCATTCAAGACCGCCAGCAGAATGTCAGCGCATTGCCGCGCCGTCATCACCCACTCGCGCTGCTGCGGATCCAGATTCGTCTCCAGCAGCAAATCCGCCATCCCAACGATGCCGCTCAAAGGAGTGCGGATTTCGTGGTTCAAGCTGGAGAGAAACTGCCCCTTCAGGCGCATCAATTCGGCGGCCGCTTTCTGGTGCTCGGCGTCTGCGACACCGTGGGGTGGGCTTGCGCCTGATGTCATAATCCGACATCAGTCAGATCGGCTCAGCTCACAGTTTTCTTTAGGGTCTTTGCACTAGCCGCCGGCGCGCGTTAGTCCTCGCTCTTGAGAATCCCACCCAAAGCTTCCAGCGGCCCGCGTTCGTCTCCTCCGCTACGCGCCGGTGCAAGCTCCCGCCGCAACTTCTCGAGCGTCATGCTTTGGATGATGACCCGGCCGGGCCCGCTTAGAGTCGCCAGGAATAAGCCTTCCCCGCCGAAAATGGCGGTCTTGATGCCCCCGGCCAACTCAATGTCGTAGTCGACCGAAGCGTCGAAGGCTACAATGCAGCCCGTATCGACCTGTAACACTTCTCCCGCTTTCAGCGTAAACTCGATAAAATCGCCGCCGGCGTGGATGAATGCGCAACCCGGACCAGTCAACTTCTCCAGGATGAAACCTTCCCCACCGAAAAAGCCCGCGCCCAGACGCTTCACCAGCGCGATCTCTACTTGCACGCTCTGCTGCGCGCAGACGAAAGCGTCGCGCTGAACCAGGACGCTTTGCCCGGCCGCCAATTCGAAAGCCTGTATGCGCCCCGGGTAACTGCCCGCAAATCCCACCTCTCCCTCACTTGACGCGTGGAAATGAGTCCAGAACAGCGATTCCCCCATTAATTTCCGCTTGACCGCGCCCCAGATCTTGTCACCCAGCGTCTGGCCCGCCATGCGGCTTTCCCAGACGACATTCGCAGTCTTGTAAACCATCTTGCCGGCCTCGGCGAAGATCTCCTGGCCCGGCTTTATCTTTACCCGCACAACTTGCAGGTTATCGCCTTGAATCACGTATTCCAGCGGGAGAGGCGCAAACGCCGACGGCACAACTCCCTCTGCCAGCGTAGGCCGGCCGCACAGGGCACAGAAGCGCGCCTCGTTGGCGAGGCTAGCGCCGCAATTCACACAAAATGGCATCAGGCTACTCTCTTTCCCAAAAGCGTATCTTACCTCACGCGCCGTTCGGACTTCGCATGGAAGTAGCACTGGTGGTAATCCTCCCCAGGATCATCCTGAATCTCAGGCTTCCCGAAGAGAGAATTACCCCACTCGCTGAACTAACAGGTTTCGACCGTATCGCAGCCTTCCGGTGCTGATACCGCGGCAGCACG
>CAYSBM010000175.1:1786-6743 GCA_964429095.1 uncultured Solibacteraceae bacterium
ATTCCACTACTATCATGGACTCTGGCAACCGCCGCGTTGCTGGCGGCCGCTCTGCCGGCGAGGCCGGCTACGTTGACCTGGTACACAAACCGCGCGGCGTGGGAAGCAGCCGTGGGCGGCGTGTTCACTCTGATTGACTTCAGCGAAGTCGCGCCGGGGAGCTACAGCACCAGCGCCGGCGTGGTGATCGAGGATGTCCAGTTTCAAGCCTATAACGAAAGCGGAAACTGGTACTTGTATGTCAGCGACAACAACCCCTCGAACCCCAACCTGTACGCCAGCGGCAACTCGACTTCCTATCCGCCGGTAGCGTACACGTTGGCGAGTTTCCTCAACGGGGCGGCCTATATAGCCGCCGGGGTGGACGTGGCAACCTCATCCAGTTACTTCTACATAAAAGAAAGCGCCACTGGCCAATGGACGCCGGTCAACAACAGCGGTTTTGTAGGATTCGTCTCAAGCGCGCCCGTCAGCCAGATCTGGTTTGCCTCAAGAAGCGGCGCCGCCGGCTCGCCGGGCTACTACACTTTGGACAATTTTGTTTTCTCCAGCGGCGTCCAGCAACAGCCGGAGGAAACACCAGACCTGGGCACGCTGATTCTTTGCGGGACAGGCCTGAGTCTGCTATCGCTGGTGTTTCGAAGCCGGAACCGGGCGAAGACCTAAGCGCAGCGTGGCATCAGAGGAGGTCGGACCGCGCCAGCGCGCGGCCGGCCTCGACTTCTTCGATCCAGGCGAGCACGGCATGATCCAGCCAGAAACGGCGCGCGCCGCGGGCGATAAATCCCACGTGTCCGCCATGACGCGTCGCTACGCGCCGTATGTAAGGGTTGGCGTCAATCGAATGATGCTCGTACATTGAGGCCGGAATCAGGGGGTCGTCCAAAGCGTAAATCAATTGCGTGGGGACGCGGATTCGCTCGATGAACCGTATGGCGGACTGGCGCCGGTAATAATCGGCGGCGTCCCGGAAACCGAACGCTGGAGCGGTGACCAGATCGTCAAACTCGATGATGGTTCGCGCACGGTGAAATTCGGGATGCACTGCCAGGTGGGGATTCGCCTTCAACCGGCGCCTGGTTCGTGCGATCAAACGCCTTAGGAAACGCCGGTGGTAAAGGAAATTTTCCGGCCGCTGAATGGCGCGGCAACTGGCTTCCAGGTCGATGGACGCCGAAATAGCCGAGACGCTGGCGATAAAGGGCCGTGCCTGCTCCGCCCACTCGCCGGCCAACTTGAGAATCACATTGCCTCCCAGCGAGTACCCTGCCAGATGCACAGGCGTCCGTCCGTGGCGGTGAAACTGTTCGAGGACTTTACGCAAGTCAATCGTCAGCCCGGCATTGTAAAAAGCGGGCGTGAGATGCTCGGCGGCGCCACAACCGCGCATATTGAAACGGCCAGCAGCGTAGCCGGCCTCGAGCGCCGCCTGCGCCATGCTCAGCATGTAGCCGGCCCGGCTGGAACTCTCCAGCCCGTGCACCAGCAGGATCTCACCACGGGACGCGCCATCCGGCCGCTGGGACTCCACCAACACCTGGATGCCGGGCTCGGTCTCGTAATAGCAGGCTTTCACTGGAAACCGCCGGAAGTCGGCCTTCCGGGGCCAGAAGTGTGAGGCCAGAGTTTGCAGGTGCGCGTTATGGAAGAGGGGCTTGAAGGGCAGCAACTTTCATTTTCGCAGAGGTTCCGGAAGCCGTTGCGCCACGCCGTGTCTACGGTCGGCATCCGAACGCGGCCACCGCCGCGGGGATCGCCACTCAGGCCCCAAGCAACGCAGGATGCAGGCCGTTGAAGCCTTTTGCGGACGGCGCCACCGTAATACTGGAAGCCGGGACAGTTCGATGGCCGCATAGCGCAAGCTGCGGGCGCGCTGATCGAGGTATGCTATAAACTTGCTGCTTTAGTCTGCACACCCCTGTATCACTCTTTCTAGGAGGAACTATATGAGGCGGATGTTGTGGATGCTGCTGGTGTCGGTGCTGGCTTGCGCCACAAACCTCTTCCCACAAGGCCTGACAACCACGGCCACCAAGGAAGACTGGGAAGAGATCAACTTCGAATTTAATTCTTCGGTTTTGGCCGACGGCTACCCCAGCCTGCTCCGATTAGCCGGGCTGTTACAGAAGCACCCGGATTACCGGGTGAAGGTCGAAGGCCATACCGACGTCATAGGCTCGGATAAATATAATCAGAAACTCGCCCTTGCGCGTTCGGCAACCGTCAAGAACTTCCTGGTCAAATACGGGGCCCGCCCCGATCAGGTCGAGGTGGTGGGCCGCGGCAAGAAACAGCCCAAGGCCGATAACAAGACCAAGGAAGGCCGGTTCATGAACCGGCGCGTGGTGATGACGCTGACTGATGCGCAGGGCAACGTGGTGAGCGACGGCGGCGTTGGAGACGCCATCCAAGCTCTCAGCGAAATTGCCAGGAAGCAGGAAGATTGCTGCAATACGATTCTCAAGAAGCTCGACAAGCTGGACGAAATCCTGGCGCTGATGCGGGATCTGAAGGGCGAGAACGAGCGGTTGAAGCAGGATGTCGCCGACTTGCGGGCGGCTCAGTCCAGCTTGAAGAAAGATGTCGGCCAGATTGCCTCCGCGCCGAAAGCCGAAGTTCCAACAGTGGCCGAGATCGCTAAGGCGGTGGAGGAGTCGCGTCCTAAGACTCAAAAATTCTCCGTGCTCGGCCTGAACATCGGCCCCGACATGACCGGAAACGTCACCTTCTCCGGCAAGGGACGCTTCTTCTCGCCGTTCAATTCCTCGCAAGCCTTACAGGTGGAAGGCGAGTACCTCTACTACCGCGACCGTCAGGAAGGCCAATTTGACTTCGGCCTGGTGAACCGCTACCGGAACGTACAGGCGGGCCTGTTCTCCAGCTTCAAGCACGTCAGCCTGCGTGACATGCAGCAAGGCGGCACGCTTGGGCAGGCTGCCATGACCCTCGACTATTTGTTCCGCCGCGGCCGCATCGGGCTATTTGGAACCAAGGGTTTCTTGAACGAGGCGGTCATCAACCGCGCCTACACCACGGCCAGCCGCAACATTCTGGAAGAGACCTACCTGAGAGTGGTCGATCAGATCGGCGGCAGCACGCAGATCGGCCTGTGGAAGAATTCCTACGTGGAAGGCAACCTGGGCGCGATGTTCCGCCACGGCGGCAGCAACCGTCCGGGTGGCATGGTCCGGCTGGTGCAACCCCTGAATCCGCACGTGGCGTTCACGCTGGAAGCCGGCCTGAACGAGACGTTGATCGGCTCCAACGACAGTGGCCGCGTGGTGGCCGGCGTGCAGTTCGGTAACTTCGGCCGGCCGAAGGAATTCCGCGACATGAAGCAGCCCGTCCCGGTGGACATCCCCCGGTTGCGTTATGAAATGCTAACCCGGCGCGTGCGCACGGGCAACGACCCGCCGGTGGCCGACGCGGGACCGGATCAGATCGGCGTCCCCGCCGGAGCCGTCACGCTGGATGGTTCGGCCTCCTACGATCCGGATGGTGATGAGATCCCCTTCAACTGGGCCCAGATCGGCGGGCAAACGGTCTCTATCTCCGGCGTGAATACCGCCAAGGCCACCTTCACCGCCGCAGCGGGTCAAACCTACCAGTTCCGCCTAACGGTGAAGGATACTCAGGGCGCCAAGAGCGTGGCCCGGGTGACGGTGAGCACGCTGGCTGCGCCTTCGGTCAAGATCGTGCGCTTCGAAGCCTCGCCCGCCACGGTGAAAGCCGGCCAACCGGTCAACATCGTCTGGGAGGTGCAGGATGCCGATGAAGTAACCATCACGGGCATCGGCAAAGTGGATCCACGCGCCGGTACTTCCACGGTGGCTATCGACGCCACGGCCGTCTATCAATTGACCGCCCGGAATAAGACCAGCGAACAGAGCAAGACCCTGACGGTAACCGTGGAACGCCCCGAGGCGCGCATTTTGCGCTTTAACGCGACCCCGGCTAACATCGCCAAGGGCGAAACCTCGACGCTGGCCTGGGAAACCGAAAATGCCGATACGGTAGAGATTACCGGCATCGGCACGGTTCAGAAGAGCGGAACCGCTCCGGTTTCCCTCACCGAGACAACCTCGTACAGGCTCACGGCCCGCAACCGTTACGGCGAGGTCAGCGCCACAGCGGCCGTAACCGTAGCGCCGGGGCAAGCGCCGCGCATTGTGCGCTTCACATCCACTCCCGTCGAGATCCTGCCCACCGAGCAGGCTTCGCTGGTCTGGCAGGTGGACAACGCCACCGAGGTCACCATCAGCGGCATCGGCAAGGTGGAGCCTACGGGCACTTCCACGGTCAGCCCGAAGGAGAACACCTCCTATACCATCACGGCGAAGAACTCGCTGGGCGAGGTCTCGGCGGTGGCCACGGTAGGCGTGATCGCTCCGGTGAAAATCTTGAACTTCGTGGCCAGCCCATCAGCCGCCAAGAAGGCCGGGGATCCGGTCCAACTTACATGGTCCACCGAAAACGCTACCGAAGTTGTGATCACCGGCATCGGCGCCGTACCGGCGAATGGCTCGGTGACCGTGAATCCGTCCAGCGACGTGAGCTACTCGCTGATTGCGTATGGCAAGCGCACGCAGGCGACCGCGCTGGTGATCGTAAGGGTCGGTTCGGCCAGCGGAGTGAACCGGGCGCCGGTTGCCGACGCCGGGCCGAATCAGACCACCACGCAACCGTCGATCGCACTGAACGGCACAGGCTCCTATGATCCGGACGGCGATCCCATTACTTATTCGTGGAGGGTGGCCGGATCCAAGCCGGCGGAAATCACCGGCGCCAATACAGCCACTCCGACCGTGCGCTTCTTGCAGGGATGGGGTGACTACATCTTCGAATTGACGGTGACCGACGACAAAGGAGCCCGCAGCACGGCCACCACGCTGGTTAATTACATCGACCCGTAAGACGAACGAACCTTGAAGGCGTCAAAGGCGGCCCGCCTCGGCGG
>CAYSBM010000176.1:0-3829 GCA_964429095.1 uncultured Solibacteraceae bacterium
CCGGCAAGGAGTACCCGATAGAAATGAATCCAGGCATTGAAGACATCCGCAACCGCGGCAGCCGCATCGGCACCGAGGGGCGCCACATGGTGCCGGCGGCATCCTTGATGAAGGCCGAAGGGGTGATCAAGAAACTTTCGGACCGTTCCAAACCCTTTGTCACCATCATCAACTCCTTTACCAACCAGATTCCCGGCCACGCGCATTTGGATAAGATCGGCGCGGAGCTGAAACGGGAGCTGGAATCCCTGGGTTTCAACGTCTGGTACGCCAACATCGGCGGCGCGGTATGCGACGGCATCGCCATGGGGCACGTCGGGATGAAGTATTCGCTGCCTTCGCGCGAGCTGATCACCGACCAAATTGAAACCATCATCGGCGCGCATCCCTGCGACGGCTGGATCGGCGTGGGCAACTGTGACAAGATCGTTCCGGCGATGTTGAACGCCATGGTGCGCCTGAACATTCCGGCGGTCTATGTGAGCGGGGGTCCCATGCTGGCCGGCCGCGGCGGCGTGGACCTGATCACCGTGTTCGAAGGGGTGGGCAAGGCCAGCGCCGGCAAGATGACCGACGAGGAATTGGAGCGCCTGGCGGGCGACGCCTGCCCCACTTGCGGCAGTTGCTCGGGCATGTTCACGGCTAACTCGATGAACTGCCTGTCGGAGGTGCTCGGTCTGGCGCTTCCCGGCAACGGGACCACGCCGGCCGCGCGCTGGGTGGACATCTCGCTGGGGACCTGGGAACTGAATCCGGACCGCCTGGCGCTGGTCCGCAAGTCCGCGCATGCACTGAAACGAGCAATCGAGCAGAACCTGCGCCCTCTGGACATTGTCAACCAGCGCTCGTTGGACAACGCCCTGGTATTGGACGTGGCCATGGGTGGTTCCACCAACACCGTGCTGCACACGCTGGCCTTGGCGCATTCGGCGGGCGTGCCCTACGATTTGGAACGCATCAACCGCATTTCCGAACTGACGCCTAACATTTGCAAAGTTTCGCCCAGCCGCCCCGATGTGCACATCGAGGACCTTCACGCGGTGGGCGGCATTGGCGCCATCCTGAAAGAAATCGCGCGCTACGGCAAGACGCCCCTTGATGCCGAAGTTCCGACGGTAGCGGGCAAACTGTCTGAGTACCTGGCTGCGGCGCCGCCTGCGGATGGAAACGTGGTGCGGCAGTTTGAAAACGCCTTCTCGGCGACCGGCGGGCTGGCGGTGTTGTTCGGCAATCTGGCGCCCAAGGGATCGATCGTAAAGATTGCTGGCGTGCCCCAGGAGATGCTCGAGTACGAAGGCGACGCCGTGATCTTTGAATCGCAGGAGGACGCGCTGCGCGGCATTCTGGCCGGCGAAGTGAGGGACGGCGACGTAGCCGTGATCCGCTACGAGGGCCCGCGCGGCGGGCCGGGCATGCAGGAAATGCTCTCGCCCACGGCGGCCATGGTGGGCGCGGGCATCCGCGCCGCGCTTATCACCGACGGGCGCTTCTCCGGCGGAACGCGAGGGCTGTGCGTGGGACATGTGGCGCCGGAGGCCGCCGCCAGAGGTCCGATCGCAGCGGTCCGCAAGGGCGACCGCATCTACATCAATGCCGTCAAGCGCTGCATCGAGCTGAAAGTCAGCGACAGCGAAATTCAACGCAGGCTGGCTGAACTGCCGCCATTTGAGCCAAAGGTAAAACGCGGCTGGCTGGCGCGCTATCTGGTCCACGCTACCAGCGCCGACACGGGTGCGGTGATGGACATTTAGCCGTGCGCGCCCGCCGGGCGCCTGAAATCAGACCGGGCTTGCGCCATGGGCACGCACTCGCATGAACCGCTGCTGGTCAACATTCTCGGCCATGCGGCCGGGGCCCTGATCTTCGGTATTTTCTTTTACCTGCTGCTCCGGGACCGAGCTGGCGCGCGCCTGGCCGGAGGCCGTTTGCCTCTGGCCGCAGCCGGGCTGGCGCTGGTTTGGAACCTGGGCTCGCTGGTGGCCATGGCGGCGCCTGCACCTGCGGGTATCGATTTACTGTTCAGTTTTGCCGCCATTAGCCTTTTGCCCGCAGTGCTACTGCATCTTTGTTTGGGAGCGCGTTTTCGAGGGCTTTGGATCGTAGGCTACGCGGTTGGCCTGGTTTCCATCGGATTGCACTTGAGCGAATTCGCCGCTCTTCCGGCTGAACGGCACGCCCTGGCCCTACTGGCCGCCACCGCTGGATTTGGGGTGCTAGCGGCTGTCGCGGCGGCAGGCGTTCTACTGCGGCCGCCAAAGGACAAACGCGCATTCGCGCAATCGCTGGTGGCCTGCTTGTGCGTCTTCCTGTTTGCACTGTCCTTCGTGCACTTCGATCCGGCGCACGCCGAACACGCCTGGTCCCGCGAGCTGGCCGTGCATCATGCCGGCATCCCGTTGGCGCTGCTGGTTCTATTACAGGACCACCGTTTCTTGTTGCTGGACGCCTTTGTACGTTTCCTGGCGAACGTTTTCCTGGCAGCCTTGTTCCTGTTTGCCGCCGGCGCGGCGGCGTTGAAATTCGCGGGCCCGTCGCTGGCCGTCGCCAACCCCGTTTACCAGGGGCTGCTGTTTATCTCCGGAAGCCTGCTGCTGGTCTTGTTTGCTGTCTTGCGCGGCAAATTGCAGGATGCCCTCACACGGCTGGTCTTCCGGAGGCCCGCAATCGACCATGCGCTGTCGCGATTGCGCGCCGCTGGCGCCGCTGAGAGCGAAACGGCTTTCCTCCAATCCGCGCTGGGCGAACTGGCGCGGTTCGTGGGCTCTGCTTCGGCCGGTTGCGCCTCTGGCGAACTCCACGCCCGGTTGGCCCACATGGGGCTGGCCGCGCCTATGCTGGCTTCCGAGGTGGGCGGGCTGCGGGAGCAATTGTACGCCGCGGGCGCGGAAGTGGTGGTTCCAGTGAACGTTGCGGGGGAGCCTGCCGCATATTTCCTCCTCGGCCGGCGCCGCGGCGGGCGGCGTTACCTGAGTGAGGATCTCGCGGCTCTGGCGCGCCTGGGGCGCGCCGCCGAGGAACAGTTGGAACGGAACCGCCGGGTTGAAGCCGGGCGGCTGATGGCGCAAGCGGAACTGCGCGCTTTGCACGCCCAAATCAACCCGCATTTCCTATTTAACGCGCTCAACACGTTGTACGGCGTGATCCCCAAGACGGCCGATGCCGCGCGGCGGCTGGTGCTGAATCTGGCAGACGTGTTCCGTTACTGTTTGCAGTCCCAACGCACCCTGGTTTCGCTAGCAGAGGAATTGAAGATCGTCAAAGCTTATCTTGAAATTGAACAAGAGCGTCTCGGTGGGCGGCTCCAAACAGAGCTAGACGTCCCTTCGGAGGCCCTTACGGCGGCTGTTCCGGCTCTCTCCATACAGCCGCTGGTCGAAAATGCGGTGAAACCCGGTATAGCCCCAAACCCGGCAGGGGGCCGTGTGCGGGGCGCTGTGCGCCGCGCGGGTCCTTGCTGGCGCATCACGGTGGAAGACACGGGCGCGGGCGGCCGTCATTCGAAATCGGCGCACGGCGGCCTAGCTCTGGAAAACGTGAACCGCCGCCTCCAGCTTTGCTACGGCTCCGCGGCTGCCGTGCAACTGGAAAAGTCCGGCAAAGGCTCCGTGGCCTGGTTGGAAATTCCCGCCGGCGGCGAGGAGACGTCCGCATGAGAGTCTTGGTCGCCGACGATGAACCGGTGGCGCGAGAGATTCTGCGTGATCTGTTGGTGGGGATGGACGGCGTCGAACTGGCGGGCGAAGCCTCCACGGGGCCGGAAACGGTCCGGATGATCGGCAGTCTCCAGCCGGACTTGGTCCTGTTGGACCTTGAAATGCCCGGTGCGGAC